>JAUSMB010000087.1 GCA_030645365.1 Rugosibacter sp. | reverse complement strand
CAGCACACCAAAAAATACATGCAGGATTTATTTGGACAATGCGGCGAGGTCATGATGGCCATCACGCGGATGCCACAACCGGTGATTGCGCGAGTACAGGGCGTGGCGACGGCCGCAGGATGCCAGCTGGTAGCGACGTGTGATCTTGCCATTGCAGCCGAGCAGGTGCGCTTTGCGGTGTCTGGCATCAATGTGGGTTTGTTTTGCTCGACGCCCGCAGTTGCTTTGGGCCGCGCCATAGCGCGCAAAGAGGCGATGGAAATGCTGCTCACCGGAGAATTTATCGATGCGGCTGAAGCCGCCCGGCGTGGCCTGATCAATCGTGTCGTGCCGCTTGAAAATCTGGATAGCGAAGTGCAGCGACTGGTTGATTCGATATGCGGCAAATCATCCGTGGCGATTGCCATGGGCAAGCAGTTGTTTTATCAGCAACTCGACACAGGGCTGGAAGCGGCTTACCAGTTGGCCGCCGAGACGATGGCGTGCAACATGATGACGGAGGATGCAGCAGAAGGCATCGATGCCTTCATGCAAAAACGCACACCAACATGGAAGGGCGCTTGACCTGATGGTTGAAGATCAGTCAGGCTAAGAGTTTGAATTGTTGCTGTTGTCGATCTTCGCTTGAGATTTAGTCGTGCCGGGCAACCACACAACGCTATCCTTGTCGATATCGACAAGGATATGCTTCATGTTACCTGGATGATCTGTAGCAAGTTTGGCCTTGTTTTTCATGGCCTATCTTTTATTTAGGGAATAGGCGTTGCAGTTTGTCCAACTGTTTTCAAAAAAGAACGGTTCACTGGCCCACGCATAGAGAAAAATAAAAAATGGGGAGCACGAGGTGACTGGATATAGCCTGTACCCGCCTCACTTGTCTCGGCTGCCATTTGTTTTCATACCGCCCTGGTCACGGTTATGTTGCCGTAAATATTATCGAATTATTTTGTTGTGTACGCCAACGAACAGAGCATATACACCAATGCGAACACAATATGCGTATCGGGTTGAGTTGTATTGCTTCGTAAAGACTCCCGAAATCGTGGCAAGCGGGCGATCAAGCAGGTGTTGCCCGATGGTACGATTCACGCTAACTGATCCAGTCCGGATTTGGGTCAAAAATATCAGGGGATAATCATCATGCTTTATACCATTGCAGTTGTACTTATTATTTTGTGGCTTCTTGGTTTGGTCACTTCCTACACGCTTGGCGGGTTCATTCATATTCTTTTGATCATCGCTATTGTGGTTGTTCTGCTACGAGTCATCAGCGGGCGGCGCCCTTTGTAATTATTTAGCAGACCGAGGCATGCGTTGGATATTTGAGCAAACGCACGGGTATCCATATCGATGGAAGTCATCCTGACGCCTGAAGTGGTATCTATCACAGGTCACCCTGCGCCGCCAACTGAGCGTCGCATGGCACTTGTGATACTGGCTACGATCGGGGTGGTCTTCGCGTTGGAGTGGGCGCAGAGTTTTGTCATTTCTCTTTTGCTGGGCGTGCTCTTCGCTTATACCCTGAATCCGCTGGTCGTACGACTTGAGCGGATAAAGATTCCGCGCGTCCTGGGTACAAGTATTGTCATGGTGGGCGTCGTGTGCGCGCTCGTTATGGGCGCTTGCTCGTTGCGCGGGCAATTAGAAGCACTACTCGATCAAGTGCCCGCAGTCGCAGACAAGTTGTCGGCAGGCCTTGCCAGCATGCGCAAAGGCCAAACCAGTGCCATGCAAAAAATGCAGATCGCTGCGAACCAGATCGAGAAAGCAACAAACGGAGCGTCGATGTCAAAACAGTCGGCAACCCGCGTCGTCATTGATCAATCGGGCTTCAAACTCGGCGCCTTCCTTTGGGAGAATTCGGTGAGGGCCGCAGTGCTGATCGGCCAGGCAGTTATGGTGCTTTTCCTGACCTTCTTTCTTTTGCTGTCTGGTGATATTTACAAAAGAAAGCTGGTACGGATCACGGGACCTTCGTTGTCGAAAAAAAAGATCACGGTACGGATTCTTGACGAGATCAATGAATCCATTCAGCGTTACATGTTCATGCTTTTGGTAACCAACGTACTGGTAGGTCTGCTCACTTGGATTGGGTTGCGCTGGATCGGTGTGGAGAGCGCGGGTGTCTGGGCTGTTGCTGCAGGATTGCTCCATGTTATTCCATATTTCGGGCCAACCGTTACCGCCGCTGGCATTGGCATGGCTGCCTTTATGCAGTTCGGCACTTTATCGATGGCGTTGCTGGCGGCTGGAACTTCGCTAGTGATTGCAACAGTCATCGGCTATTTTGTTACCACCTGGATGACAGGCAGGATTGCCAAGATGAACACAGCAGCGGTGTTTGTATCCCTGCTGTTTGGGGCATGGCTGTGGGGTATCTGGGGCATGTTGTTGAGCATCCCGATTATTGTCATCGTCAAAGTGGTCGCTCAGCATGTGGAACAACTTGGGTCGGTGGCCGAGTTGTTAGGGGACTAGGTAGCGTCTTGCTCAATGCGATGTACAGCGTTGAGCTTTTATTTCCTGGAAAGGAATCCTTGAATTGGACGCTGGCAAAAAGCACACCGGATTTTTTCGACAGTTGAAGACGCAGTTTTTCGGCAGTGCGTGGCCACGCATTTCATCCGGAGAAGAGCCCCCTCTGCGAGCCGAGTTGTTCAGCGCTGACCAGATGGAACAGCATGGAAGATCTCTCGCGGTCTTGCACAAGCTGGCGTCGGGATACACACCGGACCCGCTCCTAGCGCGGCTGGCAGCGAACGAAAGCGTGCTGGTTGGAGTGTGCAACCTATTGAAAGCGGCAGTTACCGCACGGCGTCGGATCATGCCGGCCGGGGAATGGCTGCTGGATAATTTCTATCTCATTGAAGAGCATATCCGCACGACCAAGAGACATCTGCCAAAAGGTTACAGCCAGGAACTACCTCGCCTGGCACATGGACCATCTGCCGGACTACCGCGAGTGTATGACATTGCGCTGGAAACGATTTCCCACGGCGATGGACGGGTAGACGCGGAAAATCTCGGTCGTTTCGTGGCGGCTTACCAGTCGGTCACCACTCTTAAGCTTGGCGAATTGTGGGCGATTCCCATCATGCTGCGCTTGGCTGTCATCGAGAATCTGCGTCGCGTTGCCATGTGGATCGCTGCTGGCTTGGCCGAGCGAGATCTGGCAGATTCCTGGGCGGATCAGATGACCGAGATCGCCGAAAAGGATCCGAAGAGTCTGATTCTGGTAATCGCGGACATGGCGCGGTCGAGTCCGCCGATGGCAGGGTCGTTTGTTGCAGAGCTCGCGCGCCGTTTGCAGGGGCAGGGTCCTGCTCTGGCTTTGCCGCTGACCTGGATAGAACAGCGATTATTCGAGTCGGGCCTGAAGATTGAACAGCTGGTGCAGTCGGAAAACCAGCAGCAGGCAGCAGACCAAGTCTCCATCAGCAACAGTATTGGCAGTCTCCGATTCTTGGGCGCGATGAACTGGCGCGAGTTTGTCGAGACGATGAGTGTCGTCGAGCAGAAACTTCAGGAGGACCCGAGCGGGGTCTACGGCCAGATGGATTTCGCTACGCGTGACCACTACCGGCATGTTGTGGAAAGGGTAGCTAAATTCAGCCTGCTGACCGAAAGAGAGGTAGCGCGCAAGGCGATCCAACTGGCGCACGAGGCGGCCTTGACTCACGGCAGCAATGATCGATCGGCACACGTGGGTTTCTATCTGATCGGTAGTGGCTTGGACGAGCTTGAGCGAACAACGCAGGCGCGACTTTCCATCCTTGAGACTGTACGCAGAGCGGGTGGGCGATTTTCATTGTTCATATATACGGGTGCCATCGGGCTGATTGCTGTGATCGTAAGCGTTGGCCTGGTGGCGACAGCCTATGCCGACGGTGCGCCAGATTGGTTGCTCGCGTTAGTCGGCAGTGTCTCTTTGCTGGCCGCCAGTCAGTTGGCGATGGGGTTGGTAAACTGGCTGACAACCTTGCTGGTGACGCCCCATCCACTTCCAAAAATGGATTTTTCCGCAGGAATCCCAGCGCAATGGCGTACGCTGGTGGTAGTTCCGACCATGCTCACTAGCGCTCAGAACATTGAGGATCTCGTCGAGTCGCTGGAAGTCAGGTTTCTGGCGAATCGCGACGAGAGTCTGCACTTCGGGCTATTGACCGACTTCCTGGATGCGCACGAGAAATCACTGCCCGAGGACGGGCCGCTGCTGCGATTGGTTCAAATACGGATTGAAGAGCTAAACGGCAAGTACTGCAGCGAGGATGGACAGGCTAGAAATGACAAGTTCTTTCTTTTCCATCGTCCGCGCTGCTGGAACCCGCAGGAAAAGATATGGATGGGTTACGAACGCAAGCGCGGCAAGCTGGCGGACTTGAACGCGCTGCTACGCGGCGGCGGGCGCGATGGTGCCAACAATGGTGCTAAAGACGCTTTTTCGCTTGTCGTCGGTAATACCGCAGCCCTGTCCAATGTGAAGTACGTCATCACTCTAGACACGGATACGCAGCTACCACGAGATGCTGCGCGGCAGTTCGTTGGCGCCATGGCACATCCGCTGAATCGTCCTTGGTACGACGAAATGAAGCGGCGTGTCGTTGAGGGTTATGGCATTCTGCAGCCGCGCGTGGCAGTTAGCTTGCCGGGGACGAGCCGTTCGCACTATGCGCGCCTGTATGGCGGGGAGCCGGGCATCGACCCTTACACGCGCGCCGTCTCGGATGTCTACCAGGACGTGTTCGGCGAAGGCTCGTTCATTGGCAAGGGAATCTACGATGTCGATGCCTTCGAGCAGGTGCTGAATGGATGCTTTCCCGACAATCGTATTCTCAGTCACGATCTGCTGGAGGGGTGCTACGTGCGCGCGGGTTTGCTGAGCGATGTGCAATTGTATGAGGATTACCCGGCAAGCTACAGCGCGGACGTGAGCCGACGCTATCGCTGGATTCGCGGCGACTGGCAGCTTGCGGGGTGGCTGCGTCGGTGTGTCCTTGGCAACCTCACAGGTGCGAACGCCGGGGTGGACAATGCTCGTCGGAGGAATCCGCTTTCAATGCTCTCGCAATGGAAGCTGTTCGACAACCTGAGACGCAGCCTCGTCCCAGCAGCACTGACGTTACTGTTGCTGCTGGGATGGGTAGTCTTGCCATCGGCCTGGTTGTGGACCTTGTCGGTGATCGGTATCTTGCTGCTTCCCCCTTTGTGTGCCTTGATTCTTGACATGTTCCGCAAGCCGGGCGAGGTGTTGCTGAGGCAGCACCTCGTCGCTTCGGGACGCTCGGCATCTTCCCGCTTTATGCAGTTGGCGTTTGAGCTGGCCTGCCTCCCATATGAGGCGTTCTTCAGTCTGGATGCTATCGCGCGTACGACCTGGCGAATGAGGGTCACGCACAGACGACTGCTCGAATGGAATCCGTCGAGCGAAGTGGATCGCGAGTCGATCCGACGCGGCCGCAACAGCCTCGTCACTTCTTTTCGGTCGATGTGGGTCGCTCCCGCTATCGCTGCTACGGTGGCGATCTATCTGGCGACAGTAAACCTGGCGGTGCTGGCGGTGGCGGGACCGATACTGCTCCTGTGGTTTGCCTCACCCGCCATCGCTTGGTGGATCAGCCGCCCGCTCGCTCGCCGCAAGGCGATCCTGACGGTCGAGCAAACGCTCTTTCTGCGCACGCTTGCGCGCCGGACCTGGGCCTTCTTCGACACCTTCGTTGGTCCGGAAGACCATTGGTTGCCACCCGACAACGCTCAGGAATATCGCGTTGCCGCAGTCGCGCATCGTACATCGCCGACCAACATGGGGCTGGCGCTGCTGGCGAATCTGTCCGCGTATGACTTTGGCTACATCCCGGCCGGACAGCTCATCGAGCGTACGGCGAACACCCTGCGTACGATGGATGCTCTGGAGCGGTACCGCGGGCACTTCTACAACTGGTACGACACGCAGACTCTGCAGCCGCTGCCACCGCTATACATCTCGACGGTGGACAGCGGCAACCTCGCCGGTCATTTGCTGACCTTGCGTCCGGGTCTGCTCGCGCTTGTCGATGATCCGATTATGGGAGGGCGATTGTTCGAGGGCTTGATTGACACACTGAAGCTCCTTGCGGATACCGCAGATGCAGTTTCCCCAACGCCGATAAGTGAGTTTCAGAACACCCTCGAGTCGATTTGTGATGCCCGGCCGGCCACCCTTGTAGCGGCGCGGTCCTGCCTTGATCGCCTGGCTTCAGGTGCTGCTGGCCTGATCACACACGTCGCCGGCAGTACCGGAGACGCCGTCGAGAACGAGGCGACTGGCTGGGCGCAGGCGCTCGTCTGGCAATGCCGCAGTGTCCTTGACGAATTGAGTTTCCTCGTCCCGTGGATCGAGTTGCAGAACCCGCCCGCCGGGTTTGACGAGTTCCCCGTCATCGCCGGGATCCCGACGCTGCGCGAACTGGCAGGGCTTGATGCGGAGCTTTCGCCGGCCATCGCGCGTCGCCTTGATGGCGCCGCCGCGCCCGAAGAGTGCGGCTGGCTCACCGAACTCGGGCAGCTTATCACCCAGGGCAGCCGCCGCGCTGCGCAACGGATCGAGGAAATCGAGTGTCTCGCACGGCAATCCAGTGAAATGTCGAATATGGAGTACGACTTTTTGTACGATAGAGCGTGCCACCTGTTGGCGGTCGGGTACGACGTCGGCGAGCGTCGGCTCGACGCGGGTTACTACGATCTGCTGGCCTCCGAGGCAAGGCTGTGCAGTTTTGTGGCGATTGCGCAGGGAAAGCTGCCGCAGGAAAGCTGGTTCGCGATGGGACGCCTGCTCACCGGCACCGGTGGCGAACCGGTTCTCTTGTCGTGGAGCGGTTCGATGTTCGAGTACCTGATGCCGCTCCTGGTGATGCCGACCTACGAGAACACATTGCTCGACCAGACTTACAAGGCGGCGGTGGCCAAGCAGATCGAATACGGACGGCAGCGCGGCGTCCCCTGGGGCATGTCGGAATCCGGTTACAACACGGTCGATGTGCATCTCAATTACCAGTACCGCGCGTTCGGTGTGCCCGGACTGGGACTCAAGCGTGGATTGGCCGAGGATCTGGTCATTGCGCCGTATGCCTCGGCGCTTGCGCTGATGGTGGCGCCTGAGAAGGCATGCCTGAATCTGCAGCGACTCGCTGCCGAGGGGTTCGTCGGAAAATTCGGCTGCTTTGAAGCTATCGACTACACCCTGTCGCGGCAGCGACGCGGGGAACTGCATGTAGTGGTTCGTTCCTATATGGCCCATCACCAAGGCATGAGCCTGCTCGCTTTAGCCTACTTGATTCTCGATCGGCCCATGCAGCGGCGTTTCGAGTCGGAGCCACTGTTCCAGGCAGTCCTGCTGCTGCTCCAGGAGCGTATTCCCAAAGCCACGACATTGTTTTCGCATACGGCTCAACTCTCCGATGTGCAAGCGGCGTTGGTCGCGCCGGAGGCGCCGATCCGCGTTTTCAACAGCCCCGACACGCCGACACCCCAAGTGCAGTTGTTATCAAACGGCCGCTACCACGTAATGGTCACCAGTGCGGGAGGCGGCTACAGCCGCTGGAAGGATCTCGCCGTCACTCGCTGGCGCGAAGATGGTACCCGTGACAACTGGGGTTCGTTCTGCTACATCCGTGATGTGGATAGCGGGGTGTTGTGGTCAACGGCCTACCAGCCGACGCTCAAGCGACCGGCGAGTTACGAGGCGATCTTCTCGGAGGGGCGGGCGGAGTTTCGGCGTCGCGATACGGTTGGCGATGGCGATCTTGATACCCATACCGAGATCGTTGTTTCGCCGGAGGACGACATCGAGCTGCGCCGCGTACGCATCACCAACCGCTCTCGTACCCGCAAAGTGATCGAGGTCACGAGTTACGCGGAAGTAGTGATCGCACCGCCAGCCCCAGACGCGCTTCATCCGGCCTTCAGCAATCTCTTCGTGCAAACCGAGATCATGCGGGAACGTCGCGCGATCCTGTGCACCCGCCGCCCGCGCTCCATCGACGAACCGGCGCCGTGGATGTTTCACCTGATCGCGGTGCACGGCGCCAGCATCGGCAAGGTCTCTTACGAGACAGACCGCATGCGTTTCATTGGTCGCGGCAACACCGCCGCCGCTCCCCGTGCCCTAAAGGAGCCTGCGGCGCTCTTCGGTAGCGAGGGCTCGGTGCTGGATCCGATCGTCGCGATCCGTTGCCCGATGACATTGGAGCCGGACGAGACGGTAACGATCGATCTGGTGTTCGGCATCGGTGAAACCCGCGATGCGGCCTTGAGCCTGGTCGAGAAGTACCATGACCGGCGTCTGGCTGATCGCGTCTTCGATCTGACGTGGACGCACAGCCAGGTGGTGTTGCGCCAGATCAATGCCACCGAGGCCGATGCACAACTGTATGGGCGGATGGCGAGCTCTATCATCTACGCCCATTCCTCGTTGCGCGCCGATGCAGCCGTTCTCACCCAGAACCGTCGCAGGCAATCCGGCCTGTGGGGCTATGCCGTTTCCGGCGATCTGCCGATCGTGCTGCTGCAGATTGCAGACTCGGCCAACATCGAGTTGGTACGCCAGCTCATTCAAGCCCATGCCTACTGGCGCCTGAAGGGCATGGTAGTGGATCTGGTGATCTGGAACGAAGACCGGGGCGGCTATCGGCAGCTGCTCCAGGAGCAGATCATGGGGTTGATCGCCGCAGGCATCGAAGCCCAGGTGGTGGATCGGCCGGGTGGTATCTTCGTGCGTTCGGCGGAGCATATCTCCCTTGAGGATCGGATTCTGTTCCAGTCGGTCGCTCGCGTTATTGTTACGGACGGCAGGGGTACGTTGACGGAGCAACTCAATCGTCGTGCTGTGATAGACAAGCAAATGCCGCAATTCGAACCGACGCGACCGCTGAATCCTGATCCCGCGATCGGAGCCACGCTACCATCACGTGAACTGATTTTCTTCAACGGACTAGGCGGGTTCACTCCTGATGGGCGCGAGTATGTCATCACGACGGCGTCCGATCAGATGACCCCGGCACCGTGGGTAAACGTGCTGGCGAATTCGCACTTCGGCACTATTGTTTCAGAGAATGGTGCTGCGTATACCTGGAGCGAGAATGCGCACGAATTTCGTCTTACGCCCTGGCACAACGATCCGGTGAGCGATGCGAGCGGAGAAGCGCTGTACCTGCGCGATGAAGAGAGTGGTCAGTTCTGGTCGCCCACACCGCTGCCCAGTTGCAGCGCCATGCCCTATGTCAGTCGGCACGGATTCGGCTACAGCGTCTTCGAGCACAGCTGCGGCGGCATTCGCTCCGAACTGTGGATTTACGTGGCACTGGACGCGGCAGTCAAGTTCTCGGTGCTGAAAGTGCGCAATGAATCGGGTCGACTGCGCAAGCTCTCCGCGACCGGCTACGTCGAATGGGTGCTGGGGGATCTGCGGCCGAAATCGGCCATGCATGTAGTCACTGAAATCGAGTCCAAGAGCGGCGCCCTCTACGCGCGCAATTCCTACAACCCAGAGTTCGCCGATCAGGTTGCCTTTTTCGACGTGGATGGATCAACCCGTAATCTGAGCGGCGACCGCGCCGAATTTATCGGGCGCAACGGCACGCTGCAAAATCCGGCCGCTATGCATCGGTCGCAGCTTTCCGGCAAGGTAGGCGCTGGCCTGGATCCCTGCGCCGCCATCCAGGTGAGCTTCGATCTGACCGACGGGGAAGAGCGCGACATCGTCTTTCGGCTCGGCGTCGGGCGCAGCGTCGATGACGCCGACAAGCTTGTACAGCGTTTCCGCGGAGCCTTGGCCGCTCGCAATGTGCTCGCAGCGGTGTCGCAGTACTGGGAGCACACGCTCGGTGCGGTACAGGTGGAAACACCTGATCCATCGCTCGATGTGCTGACCAACGGTTGGCTGGTGTACCAGACTCTGGCATGTCGTGTCTGGGCACGCAGCGGTTACTACCAATCGGGCGGCGCCTTCGGTTTCCGCGACCAGTTACAGGATGTGATGGCGCTCATCCATGCCGAGCCCGGTTTGGTACGCGAACACCTGCTGCTGTGCGCGAGCCGTCAGTTTCAGGAAGGCGATGTCCAGCACTGGTGGCATCCGCCATCGGGCCGGGGCGTGCGCACGCATTGTTCGGATGACTATCTCTGGCTGCCGTTGGCAGTATGCCGCTATGTGGCGAGCAGCGGAGACACCGGGGTGCTGGATGAATCCGTACACTTTCTGGAAGGTCGCCTGGTCAGCCCAGAGGATGATTCCTACTACGATCTGCCCGGCCGCTCAGCCGAGGTGGCCAGCCTGTACGACCACTGCGTGCAAGCCATCTTGCATGGACTGCGATTCGGTGAACATGGTCTGCCGCTGATCGGCTCTGGCGACTGGAACGATGGCATGAACCTGGTAGGGATACACGGCAAGGGGGAGAGCATCTGGCTGGGTTTCTTCCTGTGCGAAGTGCTCAGGCAGTTCACCGAGGTGGCTTATGCGCACGACGACCCAGCCTTTGCCGAGCGTTGCAAAACGGAGGGTATTCGGCTGCGCCAGGATCTTGAGCGCCATGGCTGGGATGGTGAATGGTACCGGCGCGGCTACTTCGACGATGGCACACCGCTTGGTTCGGCAGGCAACACGGAATGTCAGATCGATTCAATCTCGCAGAGCTGGTCTGTGCTGTCCGGGACGGGCGACGGGGTTGGCAACCTTGCACACTCGCGCCTGGCCATGCAGGCGGTGGATGATCGGCTCGTGCGTCGCGACTCTGGGCTTATCCAACTTCTCGATCCGCCCTTCGACAAGTCGAGCCTGAATCCCGGCTATATCAGAGGCTATGTGCCGGGCGTGCGGGAGAATGGCGGGCAGTACACCCACGGTGCGATCTGGATGGCCATGGCGTTTGCCGCATTGGGCGAGCGCGAGCGCGCCTGGGAATTGCTGACCATGATCAACCCGGTGAACCATACGAGGTCACAGGAGGCCATCGCGATCTACAAGGTGGAACCCTACGTCATGGCAGCCGACGTTTATGCGCTCGCGCCGCACATCGGTCGCGGTGGCTGGACCTGGTACACCGGCTCGGCTGGCTGGATGTACCGGCTTATCGTGGAGTCACTGCTGGGACTCAAACTCGAGGGGGACAAGCTGCATCTCGTGCCCTGTTTGCCCACCGATTGGCAGGCGTTCAAGATCCACTACCGGTATCAGGAGACGGTGTACCACATCGCTGTCTCACAAGCGCGTGTCGGCGATGGCGTATCGAGTGCTGTGACGAGCGTGACAGTGGATGGCGTCGAACAACATGACAAAGCCATTCACCTTGTTGATGATCGGCAGGAGCATAGGGTCGAGGTGAGAGTGCATGTGAAATAACCTGGGTATTCGTCAGCCTCAGCCAGTAGCTCGGCAAGAGGTATACGAATATGTGTCGCTACAATTTTGAAAAGTCGGCGCTGGCGAGACGGCGGCAGTACCCGAGCAGGCGGATCAGGAAGCGGTTTCGTTCGGGAGCAGACGATTGCACTCCTTCTTGACTACCGCATAGCACTCACAGGTTCGCGCCTCCAACCCCGCTCGGTCGAGCACGGTGATGTGGCCGCGGTGATACTTTATCAAGCCGGCTTTTTGCAGATTACCGGCAGCCTCCGTAACCCCTTCGCGGCGCACGCCGAGCATGTTGGCGATCAACTCCTGCGTCATGACTACTTCGTTGAGGGGCAGGCGGTCAAGGCTCAACAGCAGCCAGCGGCAGAGCTGCTGGTCCAATGAATGATGGCGGTTGCACACCGCCGTCTGCGCCATCTGCGTCAGCAGCGCCTGGGTGTAGCGCAGCAATAAATGCTGCATTGGGACGACGTGCTCGAACTCGTCCTTCAACAGCTGTCTCTTCAGGCGATAGGCGTGGCCGGCGCTTTGCACGACAGCTCGGTTGGTCGTGGTTTCGCCGCCCATGAAGAGGGAGATACCGACGCGACCCCTTCGTTGCCGATCACGGCAATTTCGGTGGATGCCCCATTCTCCATGACATAGAGCAAGGACACGATAGCGGTGGTGGGAAAATAGGCGTGACGAAGCTGAATGCCGGACTCGTAAAGTACATTGCCAAGTGGCAGAAAAACCAGTTCCAGATGCGGGAACAGACGCGCATATTCATCCGCTGGCAGGGCGGCGAGAAGGTGATTCTGATGCGGATTATGCGAGGGCAGCATGCACAATTTCCTGATTTTGATTATCAACCGCGATCATCTGATCCGAGCAACGTAGTTGAAGAAGACATATTGAAATGATTGGGGTTTCTTTACTCATTTTACATTTTTCGCTTTACCTACGTTCGCCAGCGCACAGAGAAGCTCCCTCGTGTGCGAGACCATAGGCTTGATGATCGAGAGTTGACCCAGAGCGACTACGCAGTTGAAATCCCGTGCGGCGTGGAAAGGGTGCAGAAGGCCGGAAATGGCATGAGCATCAGGCCGCAGGTGGAACGCCTCGTATCAGCGTTGCGATGCCAGACTCAATGGTATGCAGCTCTATTCAAATGACATAACGGCGTCTTGCAGTAGCGCTGATCACGGCATGAGGGGCGGTACAACCCGCAGGAGCAAACATGAAAACGCATGTCCATGAAGTTCCCTACCTGCGATTACTAATCGGGGGTATTGCGGCGGTTCTGCTTGTTCTCTTTGGAATTGCCGCCATGATGGCGTGGGTGCCAGCCTCGACCGAAGAAAGTGTCGATAAGCCCCTGACGTTGCCGACCAAGACGGTCGTTTCACGCGTCAGGGTAAATTGTGCGGAATGTGGCGTTGTCGTGTCCACCCGGGAGATTGATCAACCCGGCAGGTCAGGCGAAGTGCCAAGAGTTAGTCAAAACGAGATATCGGGGAAGCCTTCCCAGAGCTACGAAGTCACTATCCGCATGAAGGATGGCTCGAGCCGTGTGTTTCTGGATGCGCACCCCGTGAATTGGCGACCGGGGGAAAGGATAATTTTCATTCAAGGCGCAAGCCAGTTGAACAATTGAAACCGACGCCATTGGTCCGGGCGGATGAGCCACTGGCGGTGGCAGGCGTGAATTCCAATGCGCTCCGTACGTCAGCGTACAGAGAATATGCCGGATTCGGGGGATGATGACCATAACGAATGGTTGTAAAGCCTAACGAGCGTTGGACGACATGAAACACACCACAAATCAACACTCGTCATGTACTCCCCGAGGTCGTGACTGGCTCAGATCGTTTCGCAGAGGCTGTCAGTATCCCATCGCTTTTACAGACAAGTTGGTAGGAAGGCGGTAATGAAAGGCGAAAATCATGCAATTTAACAATTGGGAGCAATAATAATGACCTATGAATTAACCAAAAAAGAAAAAAATGTGACTCTGTTGTGCATTTTGGCACTGGGCTTTATGTCGGGCATGGCAAAAGCCGAAACTAATCCGGCGGATACAGGGTACCTTACTGACCAGCGAGGCACGGTCGCGCGCAGTGGCTTTGGTTTGTGCTGGCACACGGGCTTCGGCCCTGCAGTGCTCACACCTGAGTGTGATGGGACGCCGGTACCAACGCCTTTGGTCGCGGTCGCTGAGCCAACTCCAGCTGCAGCAGCAAGAAAACCCGTAATGGAACGAGTAACGTTAGACGCTGATGCTTTGTTTGATTTTGATAAAGCTGTTTTGCGTCCAGCCGGTCGGGTGACGCTGGATGATTTTGCTGGCAAGCTAAAAGGAATCAATCTTGAAGTGATAACTGCTGTCGGTCATGCCGACCGCTTTGGTTCTGAAGCTTACAACCAGCGCTTATCTGAGCAACGTGCAGCAGCAGTCAAGACTTATCTGGTCAGCCGGGGCATTGAATCTGAGCGCATACAAACTGAAGGAAAAGGTGAGATGCAACCAGTAACCAAGAGTGACGAATGCCGTGGTGCAAAGAGTATCAAGGCGATTGCTTGTCTGCAACCTGATCGCCGGGTCACTATCGAAGCGATAGGTAGTCAATCGGCAAAATAATTCGATTAACAATCACTTGCGTGTTCGGAAAATATCCTGCCACAACAGCGTATTTTCCAGCTACTTGCACACTATGTACGGTAGCAGACAGATGTGAAAAAGTAATCAGCCTAACTTGAATCTGTTGGATATATCCAAGCGCAATATTTGCAGCGCAGTCTCGGCAAAGAGGAGTAAATATCCAGCATGACTTTTCGAGACATTACTTTCAACTTCCATTTGAACTTTGCTTTCAAACTTATTACATAAAGGAATCAAAATGAAAAAACTTAACATTAGCGTGATCGCACTCGCAATCAGTTTTGCATTCAGCGCGGGCGCGATGGCAGAAGGCATGTCGAAGAACGATTACAAGGCTGACAAGGAAAAAATAGCAGCTGAATACAAGTCAGACAAGGCTGGTTGTGCTTCGTTATCCGGCAACGTGAATGATATTTGTATCGCTGAGGCCAAAGGCAAGGAAAAGGTTGCCATCGCTGAACTCGAAGCGAATTACAAGCCTACTGTGAAGAATCGTTATCAGGTAAACGTCGCTAAAGCCGAGGCCAACTATGCAGTAGAGAATGAGCGCTGTGACGACTTGGCAGGCAATGCGAAAGATGTTTGCGTGAAGGAAGCGAAAGCGGCAAAAATTACCGCCATGGCGGACGCCAAATCGCAAAAGAAAACCGTCGATGCAAATGTTAAAGCTGACAAGAAGTCCACCGCAGCTCATAACGAAGCAAAAACCGAGTCTGCTGATGCGCGTAAAGCCGCCACGGCAAACAAAATTGATGCAGAGTATGCAGTAGCCAAGGAAAAATGCGACACGTTTGCAGGAACCGCCAAGGATAGTTGCTTGAATCAGGCGAAAAAAGACTTTGGCAAGTAATCAGTGGTTTATTAGTAAGCGTGAAATAGTCGGTAAGAAATTCCACATTTTATAAAGAGGTGATGCCATGAAAATGATACAAAAAATGATGTTTAGTGCGGGTGCAGCAACCCTGTTTTTTGGCTTGAGTGCTTGTTCCGGCATGTCGACGCAGGAAAAAAATACGGCGATTGGCGCTGGCGTCGGTGCCATTGGCGGGTCTGTTCTGACGGGTGGTAGCACTGCTGGAACTATTGGTGGTGCAGCTGTTGGCGGCATCATCGGCCATGAGGTCAACAAATAATAATGATCAATATGCGATGTACATGGCCTATCCGGTCGGTGCATCGCGTATGTTGATTGCTCTCATTCCGCCGCGAGCATTATCGATAGGGTGATGTCCGCTTTCCGTCAAGTAAAACACCAGGGGATAATAAAAATGATGAAATTTGGGAAAACCGTTAGCGTAGTCTTGGGCACGAGTGCATTGCTTGTTGCACTAATCGGCTGCCAGAAACAGGAAGGCCCGGCAGAGCGCGCTGGCAAGAAAGTCGACGAGACCGTAGAGAAGGCCGGGCAGCAGATTGAAAAAGCCGGTGACAGCATTCAGGACGCAGCAAAAGGGGACAAAAAGTAGTCTCTAAAAAATCCTCAGCAGCGTGCAGACCATGCGCACACAATTACAACGCGTACTGCACAGCTCGCAGACCGACGATGTCTTGTAAAGTCGCGCAGTCTTTTACGCATCTCTGCTAGGTGCATTTTGTGCGCATGACGGTTTGCTCGGCATGAAGAAACACTAAGGCGGCTTCAAGTTTGAAGTGACAGCGGCAGTAGCCGCTGTCACAATTACTACTCCGGCACACGCCACCGATGCTGGGGTCTCGATCAGCATCTGCCACCCGGGTTTTATCGACAAATCGATATCGGCGACTATCCGCAGCCACAAGTGATCTATCGCTGACCGATGATGATCGAGCGGGGTTCGATGAACCGTCAGCCTACCTATCTGCGCGTACCTCCGGGCCACGCCAAAATTGGCGCAAGCACTGTCGCGAATATAACGCCTGCGGCGAGGGGGTCTTCTTTGTGAGGGACTCTTGGTACAATCGCGAGTATGTCCCACATGACCAGAAACGCAATGGTAATCAATCAGATGATGGTCATGATCAGCGTGAGGAAGACGGTCGTGAAGATCATAAAAAACGGACGACCCGCCGGTGAGCGCAACCATGGCCGCACACTCACTGAGGCTTCGCGTAACAACGTGTTGCGGCCTTTGTGGGCCGGGCAGCAAGCAAGTGACAGAATTGGCCGCGATCAACAGCTACGGCCCACACTTTTCATTCATGCTTTACCCATCCGTGTGACGGGCGCGCAAAGCATGGACTAAGGCTTGGCGGTTTCAAATCCAAAGCACAACCGCGTTAGTTAGAGGGTGTAGAAAGTGCCTGTCAGGGTATTTCATCCGCGTCCACCATGAGGATGCCCGTATCAATATTCCCTCGTCTAAATCCGCTTTGTCGCACGCTTCAAGTTAGGCCTGCTATCACTTTCAAGAGTGGCGCAATGTGCTTGCTCTATATCCTGCCCATTAGCCATAGCACAAGCAGGATCACCAATACGAGCCCAAGACCACCGCTGGGCTCGCAACCCCATTCTCGACTGTGGGGCCAGCTTGGAATCGCTCCGATTAGTATTAAACGACGATGATCAGCAGAATGGTTCCCAGCGCCATTTCATATTCCACTAAAAGTGAAAAGCAAGTGGCTCGGTAGCCATCGCCATACCCTTCGTTAAGAGATTACCCAAACAGGGGGAATCTTCTGTACGCCAACGCACAGAATCACTTTTTGGTAAGGCATAAGGTTTGGTGGAAGGCGTGTACATAAGCACTCAATAACCAGTCATGCAAAGATGGTCAGGTGGATGTGCCATTTTCGTGGATCCAGCTCGCTCATCTTAATGAAAGGAACAAGAATGAAAGCGATCAAGAGCTTTAAGTTTACATGTATTTCGGTGTTGCTTGCTGCGGGACTTGCAGCGTGCGACAAGCCAGGGTCGGCGGAGATAGCAGGTAAAAAAATAGACCAGACGGTCGATGAAGCCGGTCAGAAAATAGGCGAAACCGTCGATAAATTCGGCGAAAAGCTGGACGAGAAAAGTGCGAAAACAGGTTTGGCAATGGATGATGCCGAGATTTCGCTTAAGGTCAAAGCCGCGATTTTCGCCGAGCCTGGTCTTAAAACGTTGCAGATTAGTGTTGATACCGTACAGGGCGTAGTGACATTAAGCGGATCAGTTGATTCTCTGGCCAATAGTGACAGAGCTGAAGCACTGGCCAGTGCTGTGGCTGGTGTGAAAAAAGTTGAAAACCGACTAGTACCCAAGCAGATCAGATGAAACCGAGTTTCTGTTAGCTGATTAAAAAGTCGGCTGTAGTGTGGCGCCGCTCTTCGCTCTTTCTAAGATCGTTTTTTCTGTTTCTATGTGCGACGCCGCACAGAATGTGTTCAATCGCAGCGCTAAGATTCCATATGTATTTTGAGCTTTTATGTATCAATCAGCCCTGGTTTTCCATAGTGTTTTTTTCAGGATATCTTGTTGCGCGAGACACCTAGCGAGACACATAAATGGCGGGGCGCCGATTGTGGCAAAAGTGCCTGATTGGTAATTTCACCAATCGGATTTTATATAAAGGAGTTTGATATGAACTGGGATATCGTGGAAGGTAATTGGAAGCAATTCAAGGGCAAGGTAAAAGCGCAGTGGGGCAAGCTCACCGATGATCAGCTGGACGTGATTGCCGGCAAGCGTGTTGAGTTGGCGGGCAAACTTCAGGAGGCTTATGGCATTACGAAGGACGAAGCTGAGCAGCAAATCAAGAGTTTTGAAAAGCTTAACAAGGACTAACGTTCGAAAAGTTCCTACTGACCTTGCCATTATTGAATGGCACATTACCCTGTAACAGGGCCAAGGTTACCGCTGTCGGCACGGCTTACTTGAAAGGACTTCCATCATGACAAGCTATAAACGTTTCCTCTCACCACTTGTGGTGTTGATTGGTGGCGCAGTGATCGCTACCGTTTTTGCCTCGATTGTGGTTGAGCGCATTTGCAACAAACAAAAAGGACGGCAGAAGAATGAACTGACTGGCTGGGAGAATGAAGGTGGCAGCGTGGCAGAAACTAATGTCGTTGTGCCTTGAGCATGATAGGTCTTTTGTGCAAAGAACCCCCCGCAATCTCACTACTAGGAGAAAGAAATGTCTAATGTCGGTTATCACGAGCCTGTAGAGGAACTATCCGCTGAAGCGCGTGATATGCATAGGGCAATTGTTTCTCTGATGGAAGAACTGGAAGCCGTTGATTGGTACAACCAACGTGCTGATGTATGTAAAGACACAGAACTCAAAGCAATCCTTGAGCACAATCGAGATGAGGAAAAAGAGCATGCATCGATGGTGCTGGAATGGATTCGACGAAAAGACCCAAGGTTTTCCAAGGAGCTCCATGAATACTTGTTCACCAAAAAAACCATTGCGCACACGCGTGAGGATGCCTGAGCATTTGTTGCAATGGGCCATCTCCAACGTTGGAGTTCACTGAGCGTCATGGCTATACTTTCTATGCCAAAGGATGGGGGCAAGAGCCGGCAAACGTTCACCAACGTCGTTATATCGACCGAGTATTTAGATTTTAATTATGGAAACCAATGGCTTGCTGCGGCAGCAGATAATTAAAAGTCTCATGACGCAGCACCCTGTAAAAGTTGCGGATGCCGCGATTAACCTATGGGAGCAGATGACGACCCAGATCATTTCGATCGTCGGTGAAGGGGGGTTCAATTCGCTTTACGCAAGAAGCATATACCTTACCCAGGCAACCTTTCCCTGGCCCCCCCCCCGCAGGCTGATCACCGGTTCGCGCAGTTAAAAGCGAGCCTCGAAGGTCAAACACCGGCGCTTGCCAGCGAAGCAAACCATCTGCTGCTGATCACTTTTACCGACATCCTGGCTACATTAATTGGCGAGCAATTAACGACCAGTATTTTACGTTCGGCCTGGGGCAATGATGTTTCGGACAGGGCCGGCAAGGAGTTTGAAAATGAGTAAAAAGGTAAACATCCAGCGGCTGAAAACTGGCGTACCCGGTCTGGACAACCTGTTGGGCGGCGGCTTGCCGGAATTCTCGTTCAACCTGATTGCGGGCACGCCGGGAAGCGGAAAAACCACGCTCGCTCACCAGATCATGTTCTCGCTGGCCAGCCGGGATAATCGGGCGCTGTTCTTCACGGTACTCGGCGAGCCCGCGTTGAAAATGCTGCGTTATCAACAGCAATTTCCGTTTTTTGACATCAATAAAGTCAATCAATCGATCCGCTTCGTTAACCTGTCCGCAGACCTCCTGGACGGAAATTTTGACCGCGTATTGTCACGCATTGCCGACGAAGTGAAAAACTATGCGCCCAGCCTGGTATTTGTCGATTCGTTTCGGTCCGTCGCGCAGTCGGCGAAGTTGAATGAACAGGGGGCGTCCGAGCTGCAGCGGTTCGTGCAGCAACTGGGCATGCAAATGACGAGCTGGCAGGCCACCACCTTTTTGATCGGTGAATATTTGCTGCCGGAAGCAGAGTCCAGCCCGGTGTTTACCGTGGCGGATGGCATCCTGTGGCTGTCGCAAAGTTTGCACCGCAATTCCATGGTGCGCAAAATGCAGGTGGTCAAAATGCGCGGGCAGGCCCAGGCACCCGGTTTGCATACCTTCCGTATCAGCGACGCAGGCATTCAGGTTTTCCCGCGCGCGATTGTCCAGCAGGGCGCAGCGGTTGAGGCGGCAATCAAGCTATCCACGGGAGGCAAACGCGCGCCCATGGGGGTGCCTGGCCTGGATGACATGCTGGGCGGCGGCGTGCCGGTGGGCTATTCGCTGCTCGTGGTCGGGCCTTCTGGTTCCGGGAAAACCATATTGGCGACGGAATTTCTCGCTGAAGGGGTGCGCCGGGGCGAGGCCGGCGTGATTGCGGCGTTTGAGAAGAGCCCCAGCCAACTGTTGAACAATAAGCTGTATGAATTGGTCCAGGCGGGACACGTGGGGGTGATTGACACGCGTTCACTGGATTTGTCGATTGATGAAACCTTGCATGATTTGATCGAAATGATTGATCGCATGCAGGCCAAGCGCGTCGTCATCGACTCCTTGTCCGGGTTCGAGCTGGCGCTGGCACCCGAGTTTCAGGAAGATTTTCGCGGCTCGCTGTACCGGATGATTGCCGAGCTGACGAGCATGGGTGTGACCATACTGATGACCTCGGAACTGGAAGACCGCTATACCGATTTGCGCTTCAGTCCGTTTGGCAGTGCTTTTCTTGCTGACGCCATTATCGTGCAGCGCTATATCGAAATCGCGGGCCAGTTCAAACGCGTCCTGTCGGTCGTCAAGGTCCGTGGCAGCGAGCACAGCAAGGACATTCGTCTGTTTGACATCACCGACGATGGCATCAAGATTGGCGAAGCCTTGTCCGAGTATGCCGGACTCATGACGGGCAAGCCTACGGTCAACCCGTAGCTGACCTGACCCGATGATGAGACGGTAATGAACAGAAATGATTACGATATTCCAATATCGATGACCCAGGTCAATCGGATATGACTGGCCAAGGCAAAGACAGAGAGATCGTTGTCCGCAGACCTGATAGGCGGAGCAGGGAAAGTGCTGTCATTGGAAATGAAGCAGCCGTTCCAGGGCGTACTGCACGCGAAGATGCTGCACAGTTGCGTGAAGATGCCGCGCATTTTCGTGAAGACGCCATACAACTGCGTGAAGGGGCTGCCACCTTGCGCGAGCGGGAAATTTGCGTGACAGAGGCAACACAAGCAGCGTCCGATGGACATATGACGATGTTGCAGCAAGCGAACGCGGTCTTGGTGGTCACTGCAATTGAGGCACAAAAACTGACCGAACAAGTCGAGATGGCTAAAGTTCAGTTGGAGAGCGCCAAGTTTGAGGCGGAAAAATCCAACCTCGCCAAATCGAATTTTCTTTCCGGCATGAGCCACGAGTTGCGCACCCCGCTCAATGCCATCCTCGGCTTCGCCCAGTTATTGGAGAGCGGGTCGCCGCCGCCAACCAGCACCCAGAATGTAAGGCTCCAACAGATAATCAAATCAGGATGGTATCTGCTGGACCTGATTAACCAAATCCTCGATCTCGCAGTGATCGAGTCCGGCAAGTTGCCGCTGGCGCGAGAACCGGTGCTGCTGATCGATGTCATGCACGAATGCCAGGCCATGATTGAATCGCAGGCGCAGCAACGCGGCATTCAGCTTGATTTTCTTCCCTTTAGCAACAATTGGATTGCCTATGCTGATCGAACCCGCGTCAAGCAGGTTCTGATCAACCTGCTGACCAATGCCATCAAATACAACCGCGAGCAGGGAACGATCGTGGTGGAGTGCACCGCGCCTACCCCGGAGCGTATTCGCATAAGTGTCAAGGACAGCGGTGCGGGATTGCCGCCAGAAAAGCTGGCGCAGCTATTTGAGCCTTTCAATCGTCTCGGGCAAGAGGCCGGCGTCGAGGAGGGGACGGGTCTCGGCCTGGTGGTCACCAAGCAACTGGTCGAACTTATGGGCGGTGCCATCGGCGTGAAAAGCACCGTCAGGGTGGGCAGCGAATTCTGGATCGAACTGATCCGGGACGTTACGCCACGACTTGTCGGCGGACATGTCATGCCCGCAGAACCTGCGCCGCAAGCCCAGGAAAATGCAGCGCTGCGCACCCTGCTCTATGTGGAAGACAATCCGGCCAACCTGATGCTGGTTGAGCAAATCATTGAGAGCCGTCCACATGTACGCATGTTGAGTGCGCGCGATGGCAGCCTCGGCATAATGCTTGCGCGCGCCCATCTTCCGGACGTGATCCTGATGGACATCAACCTGCCTGGCATCAGCGGAATCCAGGCGCTAAAAATTCTGCGCGCCGCTCCGGCAACGGCGCACATTCCCGTCCTTGCCCTCAGCGCCAATGCCATGCCACGTGATATCGAGAAAGGTCTGGAGGCCGGATTTTTCCGCTATCTCACCAAGCCGATCAAAATAAATGAGTTCATGGTGGCGCTGGACAAGGCGCTGGAATTCGCAGAAACAGGATTGGACGGCCCAATTCCAGGACCGTCGTGAGGACGGAAGCGATAATGAACAGAAATAACAAGAATGGCGCTTCAGATACCGGTGACCCAAGGGGCGTGGCCAGCCAGCCCAAAGACAGCGTGTCCGCTATTCTCAAAAAAGATATCACGCGCAGGAAAAACACTGTCATTAACGATGAAGCGGCCCTCCTGAGACGCGAGAAATCAGTCGCGGCACGAGAAGATGCCGCGCATGAACGCGAAGTGTCAGCTACTTCGCACAAGCGGAAAATTCGCGCGGCAGAGACGCTGCAGGCAGCGTCCGACGACCACATCGTTATGTTGCAGCAAGCCAACGCGCACCTGGTCACCGCTACCATTGAAGCGCACAAACTGACCGAACAAGTCCAGACCGCCAAAGTTCAGCTGGAGCATCTGGTTCAGCACGACGCTCTCACCGGCTTGCCGAATCGAGTACTGCTGCAAGACCGGCTTGGACAGGCGATTGAGTTGGCCCGCCGTCAAGGCAGGCAACTTGCGGTGATGTTTCTGGACCTGGATCAATTCAAACACATCAATGACTCTCTGGGGCATGCGGTAGGCGACCAACTGCTGCAGTCGGCTGCGCAACGCCTGGTAGCTTGTGTGCGTCACTCCGACACTATCAGCCGCCAGGGTGGGGATGAGTTCGTGCTGCTGCTGCCTTATATCGAGCGCGCAGAAGACGCGGCGCTCTCTGCCAAAAAAATGCTCGCGGCGCTCGCGCTGCCGCACCGCATCGACGAGCACGATCTGCACATCGGCGCGAGTATCGGTATCAGCATCTACCCCGGCGATGGTCAGGATGCGGAAACCCTGATCAAGAATGCGGACACGGCGATGTACTCTGCCAAGGAAAACGGACGCAATAATTACAAATTCTTCGAGCGGAGCATGAATGCTCGGGCTGTCCAGCGGCAATCCATTGAGACTGGCCTGCGTTGCGCGCTGGAACAGCAGGAATTTGTGTTGCACTACCAGCCGAAAATAAATCTTCAAAGCGGCACGATTGTCGGTGTCGAGGCGCTTATTCGCTGGCAGCATCCGGAACGAGGGTTGCTGCTGCCAGCGCAGTTTTTGCCTATTGCTGAAGACTGTGGCCTGATCCTGCCGATGGGCTGCTGGGTGTTGCGCGAAGCCTGCAGGCAAGTCCAGGCCTGGCTGGATTCGGGCTTGTGCGCGGTGCCTGTGGCGGTCAACATTTCTGCGCTGGAATTCAGGGGCAAAAGTTTTCTGGAGGACGTAGCCCTTATCCTGAAGGAGACCGACTTGGCACCGTGTTATCTCGAACTGGAGCTGACCGAAAGCGTCCTCATGCATGACGCCGACGAGTCGGGGCCGGTGCTTGAAGCACTCAAAGCTATGGGGGTGCGGCTTGCCATCGATGACTTCGGTACGGGCTATTCGAGTTTGAGCTATCTGAAGCGCTTTCCGATTGATACTTTGAAGATCGACCAATTTTTCGTGCACGACATCGCCACACATGCGGATGGTGTCGCTATCGTTCGCACGGTGATCGGCATGGGGAAAAACCTCAAGCAGCGGGTCATTGCCGAGGGTGTGGAGACGTACGTGCAATTCGAGTTTCTCCGCGCTCAGCAATGTGAAGAGGGGCAAGGCTTTTTGTTCAGCCACCCCTTGCCGGCTGAGGACTTTGCGCTGTTGCTCGTTACCGGGATTGACGAAATGCCCGGCGATGGATTAGAACCTAGCTTCATAATATAATTTTTAATGAAGACCCTTCTAATTTTAATTCTAGGGAAGCGCTGAACAAGCCGCCGAAAAATTCGGTGGCAAGCTGAAATTGAAACGAAACTGAGACGTCAATGTCATTTTCATCAAATGACAGGCCTGTTTTGAGCGGGAACGGCGGAGATTTCTCTGCATTCTGCTCATACTGGACGCACCTCTCCCGTCAGAGGTTGGCCCCATTTGTTGATGTTGAGCGCAGCCAGCATGACGAAGGTCGTTGGCGTTCTTCGCCAAGCCGCGATAGCGAACCTTGGCAAAGCCCCATAGTCGCTTCAAGGTCAGGAACGGATGCTCGACCTTGGATCGCACGCTGGACCAACGGCGGTTGGTTTCCTTGTCGGCGTCGGTCAGCAGGCTGTTCCGGTAGGCGCGCTTGTTGGTGTCCAGACACGGATTCAAAAAGTCCTTCGCCCTTGGCGCAATCTCCTTGAGCCGTTCCCGTTGCGCCTTGCCACGGTAGGCGCTATGCACCAAGCCGGTCTGGCTGTCCGTTCCCATGTGCAACTTCATGCCGAAGTGCCATTGATTTCCCTTCTTGGTCTGATGCATCTCGGGATCACGGGCCTTCTCCTCGTTCTTCACCGAGGGTGGTGCGGCAATCAGCGTGGCATCGACTATTGTGCCGCCAGAGAGTTTCATGCCGTTGGCCATCAGCAGTTCGCCTACCTTGGCGAACATCGCCGCACCCAGCTTGTGTGCTTCCAGCAGGTGGCGGAACTTGAGGAGCGTCGTGGCATCCGGCACGCGCTCGCGCCCGAGGTCAATCCGACAGAACTGCCGAAACACGGCAACGTCGTAGAGGGCATCTTCGCAGGCTTCGTCGTCATACCCTCGGTGATCCATACCCTGCGTCTGACATCATGACGAACAAATGGTTCACAGTGCTTTCTACTTATTCAGTGTTTCCTTAAGCATAGCGGAGTGTGATTAGTACAGTGCCAAGGAAACTAGATGAATTCAGTCTCTGTGCGGCGCCGCACAGAATGCATTTGGAAACACCATTAATCTCACATTCAGGTCTTGAACTTTCATGTATCAATAGGCTCCGGTAGTTACCATAGATTGTTCTTCGCGATTTCTCATTGTGTGGACCGTGCAAATAACTGGGAGCTGACTGTGACAAGACTGCCGAATTGGTAATTTTATCAATCGGAATTTAAGCAAAGGAGTTTGATATGAACTGGGATACTGTTGAAGGAAACTGGAAGCAATTTCAAGGCAAGGTCAAAGCGCAGTGGGGCAAACTGACGGATGACCACCTGGATGTGATTGCTGGCAAGCGCGTTGAGTTGGCCGGCAAGATTCAAGAAGCTTACGGCATCACGAAAGATGAGGCTGAAAAGCAAATCAAAAGTTTTGAAGAAATGAACAAGAGTTGAATCTTTTAGATTCAATTCATTCACTTGGTATGGATATTTTTATGAAAAAAATTACTGAGTATTTTTCTGCACTTTTTGTAATTGTCACGTTGGTCTTTTTTTATCTAGCTTGGAGACATACATCATGAAACAAATTACCAAATACTTTTCTGCATTTTTTCTCGCGCTTACTTTAATCACCGTTATGGGTTGCGCATCCACATCGAAACATGAGGGAACTGGCGAATACATTGATGACAGCGTTATTACCACCAAGGTGAAGGCAGCAATACTCGATGAGCCGACACTCAAGGTTGCCGAGATCAATGTGGAAACCTTCAAGGGTGTGGTGCAACTGAGCGGCTTTGTCAATTCTCAAGCTGATATCAACAAGGCAGTCGAAGTAGCGCGTGGTGTTCGCGGTGTGAGTTCAGTCAAGAACGATATGCGGGTCAAGTAACCGATGGTTACCCGCAGGGCATTCTCGGAGTGAGATCCGAATGACCTGCGGGGATTTAACACCACGATCATAGTGTTGCCAATGTGGTAAGGCCGCTACACAGAACAATTTTCTTCCTCATGGTGAGCATACCCGAATGACAGGCATCGCAACTCCTGAATTGGAAGCTCTCGCAGGCAATCAATCGTCAGCGGACTTTGTGGCTATATCGCATACTCGGTGCATGCGCTGGGTAAGGAGGTACAAGCGCCTCTGTAGCAAGTTTGTACGAACCCCAGAGCGATACGCTATGTTTGACTGCACACGACGAGGTTTTGGAAAAGATGGAAGGTTTAGTGCCATAGACGGTGTTACATGCATTGATCAAATTGTATTTGTTGTCGCAATTGGAAAGCAAAATAGTCACTTGCATAAAGTAGCTTGGGTCTTGCCAGAGGTGGTTTGAGCATGCCGTCATGACACTGCCTCGTGTGCTCAAATGGGTTGCCGGGTTTTTTCTTGTATTTATTGCGGTGGCGGTTCTTTTCGCCATGATTTTCGGCTGGAACTGGCTGCGTGGCCCGATAGAGCGCATGACGGCAGAAAAAACCGGTCGCGTACTCGCTATTAACGGCGAACTCAAGGTGAAATTTGGCTGGCCTTTGCCTCGGATTCACGCCAACGCAGTGACATTTGCGAATCCGGATTGGGCCACGGAAAAACAGATGATCGCCGCCGATGTGGTGGAAATTACCATCGATTTGCCACAATTGTTCCGTCAAAACATCGTTTTTCCTGAGATGCGGCTTGAGCGGCCTGTAGTCTTTTTTGAGCAAGGTATCGACGGTCGAAAAAACTGGCTGCTGGATCGTAGCCAGCAGGATGAAGGCGCGCGTATCCAAGTTGACCGCCTGATACTCGACCATGGAATAATCGGCTATGACGATGCGGTGCAGAAGACCAGTATCCGGTCGGAATTCTCGACTTCGAACACCGAGTCTGTTGTTGCCGGGGTCAGCTTTACCGCGCTAGGGCACTACAAGGGCCTGCCCTTCAAGGCACAAGGCAGCGGTGGGCCGGTGCTTGGATTGCGCGACGAAAGCACACCCTATCCTCTGCAAGCCGAGTTCACTGTGGGCCATACCGGTGTGAAAGCCGCAGGCACCATTACCAGCCTGCTCAAGTTTTCTGCGGTTGACATGCGCGTCGCCCTGCGCGGGGAGAGCTTGGCACAGCTTTTTCCCCTGTTTGGCATCGCCTTGCCAGAGACGCGTGCTTACGCGACCGAGGGACATCTGCTGCATAGCGCGGATACATGGCGCTACGAAAAATTCTCGGGTCGAGTTGGGGGCAGTGATATTGCAGGCACGGTTCAGATTGACATTGGCGGCAAGCGTCCGGTAATGAAAGCGAATCTGGTTTCGAATGTCCTTGATATCGCGGATCTCGGCCCATTGATAGGCGCACGGCCGGGCAGTGTACAAGCTGCCAAACGGGCCGCGCTGCCGTCTTCCCGGACCGCCCCCATGCCCGTGCAAGCGCACGTGCTGCCGGACATGCCGTTCAAGACCGATCGTTGGGACAGCGTCGACGCGGAGGTGACACTGAAGGCAAAAACCATCCGGCACGCCAGAGAACTGCCGCTGGAAGATCTCGTTGCGCATTTGAGTTTGCGCGATTCAGTACTGACACTCGATCCGCTCAATTTCGGGTTGGCCGGTGGCCAGCTCAATGCCGTGATTTCACTGGATGGACGGAAAGATCCAATTCAAGCGCACGCCAGGGTGCAGGCGAGAAAAATTCTGTTGTCTAAACTGTTCCCGACTGCTGAACTGGCCAAGACCAGCATCGGCCAGATTAACGGCGACTTCGACTTGACTGGTAAAGGCAACTCGGTAGGGCGCATGCTATCGAACTCGCACGGCAAGGTGGCACTCGTCGTTGCTGGTGGCAAGATCAGCAAGTTGATGATGGAAAAAGTCGGTCTGCACCTCTGGGAAATGCTTGAGCTGAAAATTGCCGGCGACAGGCTTGTCAATTTGCGTTGTGCGGTCGCGGATTTTGGTGTCAAAGAGGGGGTGATGGACGCTGATGCGCTAATCTTCGATACAGAAATCACCACAATTATTGGTACAGGTAGTATCGATCTAGCGCAGGAAAAGCTGAGTCTGACGCTCAATCAAAAAACCAAGAATACCAGTCCTCTGGCTTTGCGCAGTCCAATCACCATTCGTGGCAGCTTTGCCAAACCCGATATCGGAGTTGACAAGGGGCGTGTTGTCGCGCGCGCGTTCAGTGCGCTCGCGCTGGGCATGGCCAATCCATTGCTTACACTGATGCCGTTGATTGACGCTGGTCCGGGGCAAGACAGCAATTGCGGGCAAATGGTTCGGGATGCAAGGGCTATCGCACATTCAGCGAACAAATAAAAGGCCCTCGGAAATAATCGTAACCGAGGGCCTTGATCCACTAATTATCTTAAGGGGGAGGAAAAGATCAAGCGGACACCGTTAGATTGTTGCCTATAGGGCGTACGCTTAAAACCTCAGCGGTACTGATGACTATAGTGTTGAGTGCATGCAATAGACCTACTGTCGTGACTTCCACCAAAGTGGTTCCGGTTCCGGATCCCGCGGGTCTGCCAGATGCCACGGGATTGACCGGTGCAATTCGTATCTTCGGGATATCGGAGCTACTGGTGAACATGGAAAACGGGTGGTGATACGGTAGTAATCGTTCCATCTTCCCAACCCGGGTTCCCTTTGGAGATATTGGTATGTGCGGCGTCAGCTTTTCCTGCTTGCTTGGCCCATCAAATCTACTGGACTAGGTGAATGGGAGTACTATTAATTGGTCTGCGTGCGTTAGCAAACAGACGTCCGCCGGAAAAACTGCGATTATTTACATTCTCATTGAGAGAATCATTGAGAGAATCACCGTTTTTATTTTACTGTGGAAGTTTGTGATCTTCTGTTGTCGGTCCGACAAGCCAAACTTCCCCTTTGGAGTTTTGTGCAGTTTTCACGGGAATCGACCATGTCTGAAACAGAAAACAATTCCATCGAATTGCGGCGCCAAAAATCCTTGCTTAAAACAGGCGCCTTGCAGAACGCGATATTCAACAGCGCCAACTTCTCGAGTATTGCCACAGATGAGAATGGTGTGATTCAGATATTCAACGTTGGCGCCGAGCGTATGCTGGGCTATGCGGCTGCCGACGTGATGAACAAGATCACTCCGGCCGACATTTCCGATCCACAGGAAGTGATAACGCGCGCCGAAGCACTCAGCCTCGAGCTTGGCACCCCGATTACGCCAGGCTTCGAAGCCTTGGTGTTCAAGGCGTCACGCGGCATCGAGGACATCTACGAGCTGACCTATATCCGCAAGGATGGCAGCCGCTTCCCGGCGGTGGTGTCAGTTACGGCGTTGCGTGACGCGCAAAATATCATCATTGGCTACCTGCTGATCGGTACCGACAACACCGCGCGCAAGCAGGTCGAAGCAGAGCGGCAACATTTGCTCGAGATTCAGGAAGAGACGAATAAACAACTACAGCGCGCCAACGGTACATTGCGGGACAGCGAGGAAAAGCTTTCGGTAACACTCAACTCAATTGGCGATGCAGTAATAGCGACCGATGCCAGCGCGCGGGTGACACTCTTGAATCCCCTGGCTGAAAAGCTTACCGGTTGGACGCAGGCAGAAGTTATCGGCCACCCGGTGGATGAGATTTTCCCCATAATCAACAAAGAAACTCGACTACCCGCCACGATTCCGGTAATGGAAACCTTGGCGCATGGCACGATACAGGGCCTGGCTAACCATACCGTCCTGATTGCACGCGACGGTAGCGAGTGCGATATTGCCGACAGTTGCGCGCCGATTCGTGACCGCGATAATCAAGTCATCGGGGCCGTGCTGGTGTTTCGCGATGTCACCGGAGAATATGCAACGCAGCAGGCTTTGCGCGACAGTGCCTCGCAGATACAAGCGATTCTCAATACTGTGGTGGACGGCATCATCACTCTCCATGCCCGTGGCAGCATCGTCGAGACAGTCAACCCGGCCGCTGAACGAATGTTTGGCTATACCGCAGCAGAAATCAGCGGAAAAAACTTCAGCAGACTGATACCCGAGCTTAATCGAGACCAGCACAATGGTAATGGTTCCCTCGAGTATTACAGTGCGAGCGCCGAGGCGCGCGCTAGCGGCCTCGGACGCGAGGTCGTCGGCCGGCGCAAGGATGACAGCTTATTCCCGTTGGAGATGGCGGTCAGCGAAATGTGGCTGGGTGGCCAGCGTTACTTCACGGGTATTTTGCGTGACATCACCGCTCGCAAGCAGGTCGAAGCAGAGAGGGCTCGGCTCGATCAGATACTGCTGGACAAGAATGCCGAGCTGGAAAGCGCCAAGTTTGTGGCGGAAAGGGCTAATCTCGCGAAATCGGATTTCCTTTCCAGCATGAGTCATGAGCTGCGTACGCCGCTCAGTGCGATTCTCGGGTTTGCCCAAGTCATGGAATCCGACTCGCCACCGCCGACGCCCTCCCAGAAGCGCAGCATCAATCAGATTCTCAAGGCTGGGTGGTACCTGCTGGAACTGATCAACGAAATCCTCGATCTCGCGGCGATCGAGTCCGGCAAGCTGTCGCTGTCACTGGAATCGGTATCGCTGGCCGAAGTTATGTACGAATGTCGAACCATGATAGAACCGCAGGCGCAAACGCGCGGCATCAGCATGGCCTTTACCCCGTTTGAAACTCCCTACTTTGTCAGCGCTGATCAGACACGGTTGAAGCAGGTTCTCATCAATCTTCTTTCCAACGCGATTAAATACAACACGGTGGGTGGATCAGTCGTCGTGTGTTGCATCGAAAGCACCCCGGGACGCATACGCATTTGTGTCGAGGATACCGGCGAAGGATTACCTCCAGAACAGCTTGCGCAGCTTTTCCAGCCATTCAATCGTCTCGGCAAGGAGACCAGCACGGAGGAAGGCACTGGCATCGGCCTGGTGGTGACCAAGCGGCTGGTCGAACTGATGGGGGGTGGCATAGGCGTGGAAAGCACCGTTGGCAAGGGCAGTGTGTTCTGGATCGAATTGAACCTGACGGCTGCACCATACGCTGCTATTGGCGCCGCCGAACCCTTGGCTATTGACGAGGTGAAACTCCCAGCTGACGCGCAGTTGTATACCCTGCTCTATGTCGAGGATAACCCGGCCAATCTGATGCTGGTCGAGGATCTTATCGCACGTCGACCCAATATCCGCTTGCTGAGTGCGCGGGACGGCAATCGCGGTGTCGAGATTGCGCGTGCTTCCCGGCCGGATGTCATCCTGATGGACATCAATCTGCCTGGTATCAGCGGTATCCATGCGCTGAAAATCCTGGCGGAAGACCCCGCAACAGCACACATCCCGGTGGTGGCGCTTAGTGCTAATGCCATGCCCCGCGATATCGAGAAAGGCTTGGAGGCAGGATTTTTTCGTTATCTCACCAAACCCATCAAGGTCGCCGAGTTCATGGAAACCCTCGATATGGCACTGAAGTTTTCGAAAACCGAAGCGGCCATCGCAGCTCAAAAGGATCAAACATGAAGGTTACAGAGTCCGAGATTCTTAACGCCAGTATTTTGATTGTTGACGATCATGAGTCGAATGTCAGTCTGCTGGAGCAAATGCTGAGTGGGGCTAGTTATACCTGCGTTGCCTCGACTATGAATCCGCGCGAGGTTTGCGCGCTGCATCGCAAGAATGATTACGATCTGATCCTGCTCGATCTGCAAATGCCCGGCATGGACGGATTCCAGGTGATGGAAGGCCTCAAGGCCAACGTTACGGACAGCTATCTTCCGGTGCTTGTGATCACCGCTCAACCCGGCCACAAGCTGCGCGCGTTACAAGTCGGTGCGAAGGATTTCATCAGCAAGCCCTTCGATTTGGTTGAAGTCAAAACGCGCATCCACAACATGCTGGAAGTACGGTTGTTGCTTAAAAAACTCGAACATTACAGCCAGACACTGGAATCCTTTGCGCTGCATGACGCGCTGACCGGGTTGCCGAATAGGCGGCTTTTAATGGACCGGCTTTCGTTGGCCATTGTCCATGCGAACAGGAACAAGCGCACGATGGCGGTGATGTATTTGGATTTGGACGGATTTAAGCAGATCAACGACACCTTGGGCCACGATGCGGGTGACACGCTGCTGAGAATGGTCGCCGAGCGCCTGGTGGCTACAGTGCGTCAAGAGGACACAGTAGCGCGTTTGGGTGGTGACGAATTCGTGATCGTTTTGTGGGAATCAACTCATGCCGACGGGGTGGCCAAGCTGGTGTCAAAAGTGATACGGTCCATATCGCAACCCTATAGCATTCAAGGCTGCGGCGTGAGCATGACTGCCAGCGTCGGTGTCAGCATTTATCCCACGTATGGTGAGGAGGTAGAGACGCTGATGAAGAGCGCGGATCTAGCCTTGTATGAAGCTAAACGCTCAGGCAAAAACAATTATCGCATCGCAACGCGCACCGATCTGTTGGCGATGGCGCGTAGTTGATTTAACGATCTCATCATGGGATTGAATCTCAATACAAATGAAAGAAGGTTAGTTTTATGTTGAATACCGATGACATTCTTAACGCCAGCATTTTGATTGTTGACGATCAGGAGTCTAATGTCAGTCTGCTTGAGCAAATGCTGAGTGGAGCCGGTTATACTCGTGTGACCTCGACCATGAATCCGCGCGAGGTTTGCGAGCTGCGTCGCAAGAACGGTTACGATTTGATCCTGCTCGATCTGCAAATGCCTGGCATGGACGGATTCCAGGTGATGGAAGGCCTCAAGACCAACGCTACGGACAGCTATCTTCCGGTGCTTGTGATCACCGCTCAACCCAGCCACAAGTTGCGCGCGTTACAAGCCGGTGCGAAGGATTTCATCGATAAGCCCTTCGATCTTCTCGAAGTCAAAACGCGCATTCACAACATGCTGGAAGTGCGGCTGCTGTATAAAAGGCTTGAGAAGCACAACAGAATACTGGAACAGGTAGTCGAGGAACGGACTGAAGAACTGCGCGAAAGCGAAGAACGTTATCGTGGTTTGACCGAACTCGCCTCGGACTGGTATTGGGAACAAGATGAAAAAATGAACTTCACCAAGGTTTCCGGTCCGGTCCTAGAGATGCTTGGAATCCAGATGGATTCCTTTGCGGAGGATGCAAGCAATACTCCGTCGTCAAATTCAGCATCTGATTGGAATGAGGAGGAGCGCAAGCTACTTCGGTCGACTATTGCAGCCCGACAGCCTTTTTTGGATTTCATCTTTACTCGCGTTAAAGCGGATGGTTCGCACCAAACATTTCGAGTGAGCGGAGAGCCAATGTTCAATCGATCCAGCCGGTTTATTGGTTATCGTGGAATCGGTATTGAACAAACGGCAAAAAAATAGGTTGTATGACTTTGCGATTAGCGATGCCTTTGCCTCATAGCCCGAGACAAAATTGTCTTCTCGCTGCTTTGCCTGCAGCGGATTTAGCGCATTTGATAGCGTATCTGGAGTTGGTCGCGCTACCGCTCGGGAAAATGCTTTACGAGCCTGGTGGGCAATTACAGCACGCTTACTTTCCCACCACCGCTATTGTGTCGCTGCACTATGTCATGGCATCTGGCGCAGCCTCCGAAGCGGCAGGTGTGGGCAATGAAGGGGTTGTTGGTACCTCACTGTTCCTTGGTGGAGCCACTACGTCAAGCTCGGCCGTAGTGCAAACGGCCGGGCACGCTTACCGAATGGATCGTCGCTTGCTGATGCAAGAATTTAATCGCGCCGGATTGATGCAACGCCTGTTGCTGCGCTATACCCAAGCGCTGTTAACGCAGATGGCACAGACGGCGGCCTGCAATCGGCACCATACGGTAGAGCAGCAATTGTGCCGCTGGTTGTTGCTGACGCTTGATCGCTTGCCGTCAAATGAGCTGACCATGACGCAGGAGCTGATTGCCAATATGCTCGGTGTGCGCCGAGAGGGCATTACAGAAGCCGCAGGAAACTTGCAGCGCACGGGTTTTATCAGCTACCGTCGCGGACACATTACAGTGCTTGACCGCCTAGGGTTGGAAAAAAATACGTGCGAGTGCTATGCCGTAGTCAAAAAAGAATTGGGCCGCCTGTTGCTCGACGTTCGTTAACTGCGGCATACACCGGGAAGACGTGAAGCAAAATAGTTCCTTTCCTCTGTTTTGCTCATGATTGATGGCAGGATTCTTGTCATTTCATTACTACGGAGACAGCGCCTATCGAGGTAAAGCGCAACGGGAGCGACTCAAGTCCATCGCCCCCAAGGCGAAGGACTTTTTGAATCCGTGTCTGGACACCAATCGGCGTGCCTACCGGAATGCGCCGCTCTCCGAGGCCGACAAGGAAACCAATCGAAGAAAGTCTGCGGTGCGTTCCAAAGTTGAGCATCCATTTCTGACCTTGAAGCGCTTCTGGGGCTTTGCCAAGACCCGCTATCGCGGC
>JAUSMB010000085.1 GCA_030645365.1 Rugosibacter sp. | reverse complement strand
AAGCACCAGCGCACCCTTGAACTGATCTTCGCCCGGCCTGTATCGGCGAATGTTCGCTGGGCCGACATCGAGGCGCTGTTCGTCGAAATCGGCGGGCAGGTGGCCGAGCGGGAAGGTTCGCGCGTGCTGGTGCGCTTGTTTGGCGATAGGCGGGTTTTCCATCGTCCGCATCCCGAACCGACGACGGACAAGGGAGCGGTGGAAGCCATCCGCAAGTGGTTAGACGATCACGGAGTGAAACCATGAACACCATGACGATCAACGGTTATCAGGCAGTCATCGCGTATGACCCGGACATCCAGATGTTCCGGGGGGAATTCGTCGGGCTGAACGGTGGGGCAGACTTCTATGCCAAGGATGTGGATGGCCTGCGCCACGAAGGCGAGATTTCCTTGCGGGTCTTTCTTGAAGCCTGCGCCGAGGATGGCGTCGATCCACGCAAGCACTTTTCCGGTAAGTTCTCGCTGCGTGTCGATCCCGAACTCCACGAGGCCGCCGCCATCGCTGCTGCGGCTCATGGACAAAGCCTCAACCAATGGGCCGCCGAAGCGATCCGGCAGGCAGCGCGGGCGGAATGATGGTGGCTGGCATTGCTAAAACCGGGTATGGAACCGGGTACGAAATAAGCGGCCCGAGTCAGACATCACCTAGTGGTGCGGTATTCGGCGCACACTTCGTATTTAACATCTAAGTCGGCGCTGGTGATACGGTGTTGATGCGCCCACGGCCATAAAAATCAAACGCTATGCCACAAGATCCTGTCGATAAAAATCTGTTACGCATGGAGGCGCGTCGGTTTGCTTCCCGCTGCGAAGGGCAGATTGCCAGTATTGAGCGAGCCGATAGTTTGCGCGAGGTTGTGCGGCTGGCGGGCGTGATTCATTTGTCTTATCCATTGAGTGAAGAGTCTGCGGCGCGCGATGCGTTGCATCACCTCACTCTCCGCAGTGAAGATCGGGCGCGGGAATTGATCCGATTGCAGTTGCAGAATTACTCTCGGGTAGAGCCCTATTTACGCGATAAATGGCGGCGCAATTTGTTGGATTCATGGAGTAATCTCACAGGTGCATTTGCGCATTTACGCGCATGGGCACAGACGCGGCTAGCCTCGGTTGAGCAGCAATTTCCGGATTAAATTCGGGTAGTCGTTAGCCTGCGAGCTTAGCGTAGCTTTTGTTCGACATGTGTGGCGAGTTCGGGTGGTAACCCTGGCAGGCTGCGTGCTTTCAGGTAAGCATCATGCGCGGCGGCGTTTTGCCCATCGGCTTCCAGTGCAATGCCTAATCCAGCCCACCAGCGTGCTTCGCTGGGGGCCAGTCTGGTCGCTGCCTGATATCTTTCGACGGCTTCATGGGGGCGTCCGGCGCGGTTGAACAGCACGGCGAGAAATCCCTGGTACTCGGCGCTTTTTTCACCGCTCGCTGCTTGTTGCTGCATTAAGTCCAGCGCGGCGGGTATTTTGCTCCGTTCCACGAACAATCTGGCCAACGTGAGCGTCGAGGCCAGGCGCGTAGTGGGTAGATCAACTCCTTCGCGCAGCACTTTTTCAGCGGCGTCCCAGCGTTGGTTATCGATGAGCAAACCTACTAATGCTTGACGTGATGCGGCGTGCTCAGGCGCAAGAGCCAATGCTGCTTGATATTGCGCTATGGCATCTTCCGGCCGACCAGCGCGTTGCACCTCTCGCCCCGATTGATAGATGGTTTCCGCCCGCTCTGTCGGGCTGGGTAAATGTTCCTGTTTTTCAATCCGCGGCGTGCCGGTGGTTTTGGGATTGCTGGTGTTCTGTATGGGTGGCAAGAGCAGGCTGGTTGCTAGTGCTGGGGACGCCTTAACTCCTTCAGCGGCAGGTGTGGCGCGGGCCGCTTGTTGTGGATCAGAGCTTGTCAGAGAGGGTTTAGTGGTGGTTGCAGGGGGATTTTGTGTGGGTTCGACCTTACGTGTGGCAGATTGAACGACGGTGACCGGTTGGCCACCTTTGGTTGGGGCTGCTTCCGCTAAAACAGTTGCAGTGGGTGGCTGAGGTGCCGGGAGCTTATTGGTAACAGCCGTGACGGGTACGGCTACGGCCTCGTTGTGCGGTGCTGGGTTCACCACCGGGATAGGAGGGTTTTTTCGCCATTGCCATGCAGCCAGAATCGCACCTGTTATTAAAACCAGCAGAATAGCCATCCGCTTGGGCCAGGGCGAAGCTATTTCACGACGAGCGGCGAGCGGTGTCACTGCAGAAGGCAGGGCGCCACGTTCTGCTTCGCTGGCGCGACGTGCATCGAGGTCGCGCAACATTTTATTTACCAGGCTCATCGCAACCTCACCAGTTTTTCCACCATGAAATTCGCCGCGCGCCTTCTGTGTCGCGTCCTGCTTGTACAACATGAGTTCTGCCGACGGACGGCTTGCCTTCACCAAAGGCAAGCAAAAGCGCTTTATGCGCCAGGATATTGACCAAACGCGGTGTGCCGAAAGATAAGTGCCACAATAATGCGGCCGTATTGCCTGTGAACAGGTCAGTGCCTCGATATCCTGCAACACGTAGGCGATGGCTCAGGTAGTGAGACACTTCTTCGCGGCGTAAACTCGGCATCCGATAGTGCAGCACAATGCGTTGCCGCAACTGACGGACTGCCGGATTGGCTAATTTTTCGTCGAGCTCAGGTTGGCCAAACATAATGACTTGAACCAGCTTTTGTTTTTCCGTTTCCAGGTTCGATAGTAAGCGCAGGGTTTCCAGGCTTTCCAGGGGCATGCACTGCGCCTCGTCAAGCACAACGATCACTTTTTTCCCGATAGCTGCTTGCGCAAGTAAATGTTGATTGATTATTTTGATCAATTGAAAGCTGGGATCATGCAGCGCATTAGCCAGCGTCAAGCCCAATTCTTCGGCAATTGCACCAAGCAATGCCCGTGGATCGAGCATGGGGTTGGGCAAATAAGCGACGACATGGCCTTCATCCAGTGTAGATAATAGGCGGCGGCAGAGCAGCGTCTTGCCCGTGCCGACTTCTCCGGTGATCTTGATAAACCCTTCGCCCGACGAGAGGCCAATGAGCAGCGTGTTCAGCGCTTCCTGATGGGCATCGTTGGAATAAATAAAACTGGTATCGGGTGTAATGCCGAAGGGAAGCTCAGCGAGGCCGAAGTGGTTGAGATACATGCGCTGCCAGCTACCGTTTTGCTTCCACTGGCGTTTGGTAGGATTTCAACCGCTCTTGCACGGCGTTGATATCCTGCGTCCAGGTTTGATCGTTACGGATAATGGTTGTTTTGATCAAGATCACCAATTCACGTTTGGTGAGCCCGCTGTTGCGCTGCCCTAGCAAGTTGGCCGCAATGCCAGTAGCGCCAGGAAGTTGAGATCGGTCAGATGATTGCTCCTGGCGCATCAAGCCACCGATGGCGACAATGTTGCCATCTTGCACGCGGACGATGCTGTCTGTTTCATTAATGTTGCTGGTTGCCAAAGGCAGGCTGAATGCGCCCAAGGTACCCAGATTGACCGTTTTGTTTTTTTCAGTGACCACACTGACCATGGGATGCACGTGCAAGATGATATTCCCATCATCGTCGATCTGCGGCGTGACATCCAATGAAATGCCGGAGAAGTAGGGCTCCAGTGTCAAGCTCGGGGTAACTACAGTGCCCGTCGTCGTGGTTGTTGTCGAGGTGGTCAGATTGGTAATAAAGAGTTCATCCGTGCCGACTTTAAGCACGGCTTTTTGATTGTTGACAGTTGCAATGCGCGGGCTGGAAAGTACGGTGACATTGCCTTGTGTTTCCAGAAAATTAAGCAGCGCGGCAAAGTTTGCGGATTGAAAGGCAAGGCCCAGAAAGCCTTGCCCAAGCGCTGTTGCTGCAACTAGGCCGCCTGCACCTGGAAGTATGGTGCCGTTTCCGGAGAACAGTTCATCGACGCGGTTTGTCGCGGTCACCGCATCAGAGGGAATCCCGGTAATTGCCTGACCAGGCTGTGTGCGCAAAATTGTGCCGGGCTGAACGACGCCCGTAGAAAAGCGATTATTTTTGCCATTGAATGTTGACCAGTTAATGCCGGATTGATACCCCTCGGAGAGGGCGACATCGACAATCTTGGCTTCAATCATCACCTGCCTGTCTGCGATTAGCTGAGTTGCCTTGAGATACTTGTCTACATTCGCCAGTTCGGCAGGCATGGCGCGCACCACCACCACGCCCGAGGCGGAATTGATGACGACACTGCGTCCATCCGTTGTGCCAAGAATCGCTGTTAGCGCTGTTTTCAGGTCACCCCAAAAGTCGCTATCGGTGCTCATGCTCACGCGGCTGGTATCGTTGCTGCGCGAGCCACCGGATGCGGCACCACCACCTGCGGTGGCTTGTGTGGCCTGAGTGGCAGAGCCGCCTGCGCTACCTCCACCACCGGTGGTGATCGAGTTTCCCGTCACACGCAAGTCGCTTGAGCCTTGGCGATGGCTTGCCAGGTAATTGATCTGGAAGACGCGTGTTTTCATCGTGTTTGATTCAATGAAAATGCGCTTGCCTTGAATGCGGTATTCATAACCGAATAGTTCGCGTATCGTATCCAGCGACTCCAGAATCGTGACGTTTTTGAGGTTGACGGTGATATTGCCGCTGACATCCGGCGGTAACAGCATGCTGTAGGGTGTGCCTGAGACCAGCGCCATGAATACTTGTGTTGCAGGCGCATCGACAACTGAAAGGTCAAATCGCGACTCACTGGGCGGAGCGATAGTCGGCCGTGCGAGGCTCGGCATAAGGGATGTGTCAGGCGCGGCCGGGCGGGCTTTGCGATCTGCGGCTGATTGCAGCAGTACATCGTTGATCTGGTTGAGCACTTCATTGTTTTTGTGCTGCGGGGTAGAGCACGCCATCAGCGCAGGGAATACGCAGAGCACGGTAAGCCAGCGGATAAAGTTTGTCATTTTTTAGAAATTCCCGTCGGAAGTTGCTTCACGTGGTGGGTGGCGGCACGCGGTTTTTTAGCCACCGGGGTTTTTTGGATGGATGGGGTTAGCCGTAATACTTCCGGGCCATCATCACCCTGCAATGTCACTTCATTTTCGATAATTTTAACGACGCGTTTTTCACCCACTTTGCTGCCCAGACGCACCGTCTGCCCGGCAATCAAAGCTGTTGATCGCTTTTTGTCTGGCCGCACAATAATGGCTTGCAGGCCCGAGCTGTTGTCAGCACTTAAAGATGAAGATGAGCCGTCAGCTATCGGCATATCTGCTGGCCGCATGGGGTCTGCCACCTGGGCGACTGCTGATAGTGATAAAAGAGAAATGGCAATTGCTATTGCGCGCCGCATCACATGACCAACCAATCTTTATCCAAGCTCAAAGTGTACACGCGCAGCATCATCTCGTTTCGTGGGTAGGTCGTGGTTTTGAGTTCAAGCCGATTCCACATCAGGCGTTGTGGCAGGGCTTCCAGGCTGGTCAGATAATTCAGCAAATCAAGATAACTGCCTGCCAGACGTAGCTCGATACCATGTTGCCAAATGCCATCCGCAGGCGGTGTGGCTGTGTTTTCTGCATTATTGGCGGCAGCTTGATGATTCGTGTCGGGCGTATTCTTCAGGGGGTTTCCTACGGGTTCAGGAGGCAGGGTTTTTAATTCAAGGAGCTCAATGCCGTGATTGCGCGCGAGCAGGTCTTCCAGAAAACCGCGCATGCGTGCCGGCGACACCATGCCCTGTTCAAAGCCTGTTAGCCGTGTATTGACCGCATTCATGGCATTTTTGAGTTGTGCTAGGCGTTGCCGGTTCGCCGTATCGGGGTCTGCCACCGCCTGGACTGCGGCAAGCTGTGCTTTTTGCTGCAATAGGTCGGTTCGCGCGGCCAAGGTTTCCGCTTGTGCTGCGCGAGTTTTTTGCCAAACGGTATCGATGCCGAAATTAAACAGCAAGAAACCGCCGCCAAAGAGCAAGGCGAAGGCGAGAATCGCCCGTTCCCGGCGCGGGCGCGCGAGAAACTGCGCAGACCAGTTTTGCCAGTGCATGCGCAGCGCATTCATGGCTTGGCTCCCTGTGATAGGGGCGTTGGCGTGAGCACAAAATGAATCGGCCGCCGAGAGCCATTGATGCGCTTGGGTTGCGCAGCCTCTCCACCAAAAGTCGGCGCTGGTGAGACGGTGGCCGCGTTTGCCACGGTCGCTTGGGCGGTGCTGGTTGTATTGTTCATTGATCCGACATCGGCGGTCGCATCACGTTGCAGGCTGAGCGCTGAAAATTGACGACCCTGGAAAATTTTTTCACTTCCCAGGCGGCGGATGTAATCAGGCACAATTTTTTCGTCGACTGTGCTTCCGCGAATCTCCATATCGTTGCCGCCCGCGCCCAGAGTAAAGCCTGTGAGCCATAAACCGACGGGCACCTGGTGCGCAAACCCTAGCAGATAGACGGAAAACCCACCGCTGTTCCCAATGGCGCCACTTTCCAGCAAGCGGGCAATTTCTTCGCGGCGGGCGAGCGCCGCTTGTGCATGGTTAACTTCAGCGACGATTTGAGAATTCGCTGGCCGACTGGCCAATTGGTTGGCTTGATCCAGTGCAAGGTTGACTGTTTCCAGTTCGCCGCTGATGGTGACTGCCTGACTTTGTTGCTGCGAAAAGTCGCGGTGGGCGATAAACGACGTCACACCGAGGATGCTGAACAGGGTGACTGCGGCCAACGCCAGATTATTCAGGTTCAGCCAATCGTGAACCTTCAAAAACCGCGCATGGTAAAGGTTGATTTGCGCGCTCAAGGTGCAGGTTCCTCACGCAGGGCAGCACCCAAGGCGCGCAGGCATTGGAATTGGCGCTGTGGATCAAGTAGCGCCGGTACGGCACTGAGGTCAACGATATCGGTCAGATTTAAAGTGGTCACCGGGAGCGATAGATTGTTGCGCAGGTAATCCATATATCCGGTAACTCCGGGAATAGTCCCTACGACAAGACCAGAGAGCGGCACCATGCTATAGCTACGGTCAAAATTATCCAGTGAGCGTTGTATATCCAGCGTGATGCGCTCAAAGAGCTGCTCTCGCCGCTCTTGGCTAGCCGATAGCAATTGTTCTGCCGAAATTTCAATATGCCGCGCTACGAGGAGATCTCCACCAAAAGTAAAAGTCAGCAGCCCTTCGGACTCATCAAAAATGAGCATGGCCAAGCCGCGATCATCTTCTTCGAGCAAAGAGGACAGGTTGCGTTGAGCGAGCTCTGGTAAGTCAATCGCGGTGAGTTCGAGTTTGGCTGACTGGAAGGATTGTATGAACGGTGCCATCACCGTTTCAGCTGCCAGCAGTGCATAGACTTGCGGTGAGCGGCCGAGCGGGGGGATTGGCAAAAGATCAATTGCGGCAGTATCTACGGGAAAGTCCACTTGGTCTTTGATTTTCCAGCGAACGATTTCACGTGCTTCGTCAAGCGGTCCGTCGATGGCGTCAGTCAAAACCACTTGATACTGGCCAGCGGGAAGCAACGCGGTGAGGTGATAGTGATTTAGCCGTAAAGGTTTTTTGAGGGCAGTCAAAGTCGTGGCATCGTCCGCGCCGCGCTCGATGGATTCAGCTAGCAGCACTTGTGGCAGGCGGCCTGTCGTGCGAAGAATGTGCACGAAATCAAAGCGGCGTGGACTTTGTCCTATCGCTAGCCAGCCAGGTTCGTGTGATATTTTGAGAAAAGGGAGCATAAGGCTAAGAAGGCTAATTCACACCACTATACTGAGTTACGCGCTGATTCAACTGGAAAAGTCAGCCCTAAAGCTTGTCCAATTGGTCAGATTAGACACATTGTGCAGCGGGTTGAAAGCGAATCAAAAAGTCGGCGCTGGTGATACGGTAAAACGGAGCGGATGGCAAAGCAGGTATTCACCAAAACCAAAAAACAGGGCCAGAAGAAATGTGCCTGGCCCTGTTTTTGGAAAATACAGCAATGGTGATTAACTCGTGATTTAACAGCCCGTTGTATTCCCGGTTGCTGAGGGCGGTGTTGTTGCACCAATGAGGGCGGCACCACCTGCAACGGCTGGCGCGGTGTAGGTAAAGAAACATGTTGCCGGGTTGGTGCCGCCCGTCACACGGATAGTGAGCACTGCGCCTGCGCCAGCCCCGCCACCTACGGTCGTTATTTGCTCTGCAGCAAGTGTGGCGACGGTGGCCGGAAATGCAGAGCTTAACCCTGCTGCATCAACGATACCCGGTAAGTTTGCGGTAGGATAAAGATTCAGAATTTGCACGCGCCCCGATTCGGTGCACAGGTTAGTCGTGTTATTCGCAATCGCCGGGCCGAACCCGAGTGCGACCGGACAAGCCACCGCATCAGCCACACCACCTCGCGCCAAAGCCGTACCATGCACCAAAGCTGCTGCTGCGCCCACGGCGCCACGCATCGCATTGAGCTTGGCGATGCGTGCATCGCGCTGCAGATTGGTAAAGCGCGGCAGAGCCACGGCGGCCAGGATGCCCAGGATAGTGATGACCACTACCAGTTCAATTAAGGTAAAGCCCTTTTGATTTTTACGCATTATCACTACTCCTCAGTTTTAAGCACAATAGTTTATTGATCGCTTGCGAATGCTCATTACAACAACTGCAAATTGTAGAACGGAATAACCTTGCTTGGTCTGAAAATAAAACAGCAAGAAAAGTCTTTTACTTTAAGGCTCGAACAAAGCCAGGCAATCAGCAAGCCACAAATGTCGTTCAACGAGCCTGTCATGGTGAGTTGGTTTGCCATTGAAACGGGTGAACGGGCTCCAAGCGTGCGTGACCACTGCCTGTTAACACGATACGCAGGCGAATTTCCGGAATTTTTTTCGGCGTGCTTGCGTTTTTGTCAGCAAGCCTGTTATGGGCTAAAGACTTTAACTGAATGCGATTCGCCATTTTAGGCAGATAAACAACTTCTGCGTGGCGGCTATCCCAATACCATCCGCTTGGCGTCAGCGCCGCTTGAGCAGGGTAAGCACCTGCATAACCCGGGGGCTTGGGAGATAACCATTGAAAGGGATTTTCACGTTTTAACAGCGTGTTATCCGTGGTCTCTCCACGGGTTCCCCGGCTCATGAGCTCATAACTGAGAGCGCGCTCAAGAGCAGCAACGTTATCTTCAAATCCTCGTCTTTCGGCTTCTGCCTGGGTCGATAGCAATCCTTCAAAAAGAAAATAGGCCGCAACGCTGATAATCACCAAAACGACAGCAAATTCCAGCGAAGTGAATCCGCACGAACGGGTCGCTTTGACCGGATACGGTCGCAAATGTTGATCGCTGGACAATTGGCGCATGCGCTCAGTGCTTGATCATCGTGCTGCCCAAATCCCAAATCGGCAGGAAAATACCCAAGGCGAGTATCAGCACCATTGCGCCGAGTGCGACGATCAGGATAGGCTCGATTTGTTGCGAAAGCGTTTTGAGTTCGTACTCTACTTCGCTTTGGTACATGTCGGCGACTTCTTGCATCATGTCGTCCAGCGCGCCGGATTCTTCGCCAACGGCAATCATTTGAATTACCACGGGGGTAAATACACCAGCGGAAATGGTTGTGCGCAGTACACTTTCGCCACGCTCAATGCCTTCACGCATCTTTTCGATTTTGGCGGCAATGAAAGCGTTATCGACAGTTTCTGCCACATTGCTCAGTGCCTGAATGATGGGTACTCCGCTGCGTGACGATAAGGCAAAGGCGCGGGCGAAGCGGGCGAGCGTGCCTTTTTGGATAATTTTTCCGGCCACCGGAATTTTCATCTTGAGACGATCCCAGTCGTAGCGACCCTGGTCAGTTTTACGCCAGGCATTAAAGGCGAGCACTACTAAAGCTACGCCAGCAATCAAGAACGGCCAAGAGCTCACCATGAATTCCGAAAATCCGATCAGCACACGTGTCATCAGCGGTAATTCTGCGTTCAAGCCTTTGAAGGTTTTGGCAAAGGCCGGGATAACAAAAATATTGATTACCAGCATGGCGACGGCCATGGCGGCTATAACAAACGAGGGGTAACGCAAAGCGGCCTTCACCTGTTCTTTCATGAAGCGCTCAAAATCAAGATGCTCAAACAGGCGGATGAATACTTCTTCCAGTCGCCCGGTCATCTCGCCGACGCGCACCATGGATATATAAAATCGTGAAAACACCTCAGGATGCCGTGCGAGCGAGAGCGATAGATCGCGTCCCGAGTCCAGGCCTTCACGCACATCACCGAGTACGGTTTTCATGGCCGGATTGTTGTTCGATTCTTGCAATCCAGCCAAAGCCCGCATGATTGGCACCCCTGCACGCAGCAGGGTGTGTAGCTGGCGTGAAAAGAGCAGCACGTCAATGGGACTGACTTTCTCTTTGAAGAACTGAAAACTCGGCGTTGCGGACACGCCGCCTTGTTTGCTTGCGGTGGACGAGTTCGTGCCCTGTGGTTTGATCTCGATCGGTGTGATGCGCATGCCCAGCAAGCTATCGGCAACCGCATTGGCGGCTGCGCCTTCCATCACGCCTTTGACTATATCCCCTGCACCATTGCGGCCGCGCCAGCTGAAATCAGGCATAGAGTTTCCTATTCATCGAGTTGCGTACTAATTCGCATGGCTTCATCCACTGTGGTTTTGCCATCCAGCACCAAGCGTACCGCATCATGGCGCAAGGTTTTTCCTACCATTTGCTGGCGGCCTAAGGCCATGAATTCATTGGGGTCTCCACGGTTGACTGCTTCTACCATCGTGTTGGTCATTTCCAGCATTTCGTATACCGCCTGACGACCTTGATAACCAGTGTTGGCGCAATGACTGCATCCTTGACCATGCGCATAACGGTGGTCATCCACGTGATCTCCCAACTCGCTTTTGAGCCATAAATGCTCGTGTGGCAACAAGGGATGAGGCACGGTACAGTTTGTACAGACCAGTCGCACCAGACGTTGCGCGAGCACGATTTGCACGGAGAGAGCCACCATATAACGCGGCACACCCATGTCCAACAGGCGGATAGGCGTCGATAAGGCATCATTGGTATGCAAAGTCGAGAGTACCAAATGGCCGGTCATGGAAGCACGCATGCCGATTTCTGCCGTATCCTGATCGCGCATTTCGCCGATCAAGACGATGTCCGGATCTTGGCGCAAGGCTGAGCGCAATACACGGCTAAAGGTCAGATCGATTTTTTCATGTACCTGCACCTGGTTGATTCCCGGCAGCCGATATTCAACCGGGTCTTCTACCGTGATGATTTTCTTTTCCGGTGTGTTCAGGGCAGTGAGTGCGGCATACAGCGTGGTGGTTTTTCCTGAACCGGTGGGGCCGGTGACCAGCACAATGCCGGAGGGCCGATCGATCGCATGGCGGAAGCGTTCGAGAATATGCGGTGGCATGTGCAAGCGATCTAAATGCAGCAAGCCTGTGTTCTGCGCGAGCAAACGCATTACAACCGATTCGCCATGCTGGGTTGGCATGGTCGAGATGCGGATATCAATTGCTTCATTGCGCAGCTTGATATTGAATCGGCCATCTTGCGGCAAGCGTTTTTCAGAAATATCCAGACCGGACATCAATTTGAGACGCAGGACGAGTGCGGTAGAAATTTTGGCATCGGCTTCTGTCTGGATGCGCAATACACCATCAATGCGGAAACGAATGATGAGCGAAGATTCTTGTGGTTCGATATGAATGTCGGAGGCGCGCAGTTTCAGCGCTTCTTCAAACACGGTATTGAGTAGCTTGACGACAGGCGCATCTTCAGCGCCTGCGGTGAGACCGAGCAGGTTGCCAAACTCGGCCGGCATATCGGATAAGTCCGCCGTGAGTTCTTTGGCCAGGCCGAAAATTTCTTCGGTGCGGGTATAGGCACGATCAATGGTGCCCATCAACTGGCTTTCTGTGACGACTGCCAAGTCAATGTCACGCTTGAGTAATCGTGCCAAATCATCAAAAGCAGCCAGATCGGTCGGATCAGCCATGCCAACCAGCAACATATCGGCACGTTCGCTCAATACCAGCGCACGCAAGCGCCGCGCTTGGCTTTCCGGTAACAGGTTAATGTGTTCTGGTTTAGGATTGAATTGGCGTAGATCAATGAAGTCTGCACCCAATTGACGCGCCAGGGCAGTGGAAATGCCTTCTTCCGTGACGTAGTTGCTTTCTACCAAGACACGCCCTAATTTGCGTCCGGTACGTTTTTGTTCATCGAGCGCGTGCTTTAATTGTTCGGCAGTGATAAGACCCTGCTGTACAAGCAAATCACCCAAACGAATCTTTTCTGGGCGGGCCATTAAATGGTCTCCAAAGGGTTTATTTGGTGATATTACACGAAGTCTTTTTGCCAATCATCTGATTATTTAGGAAAATACTGTATTTTTTGGAGAGTATGCCATTGTTCCATGTGATTTTAGTAGCCCCTGAAATACCACCCAATACAGGCAATGTCATTCGTCTGTGTGCTAATGCCGGGGCGCGTTTGCATTTGGTGGAGCCGCTCGGTTTTGATCTTTCTGCAGCGCAGTTGCGTCGCGCCGGAATGGATTATCTCGACCTGGCCATTGTTAGCGTGCATGCCGATTGGGCGGCTTGTCACGAGATGCTCAAGGCAGAAGGTGCGGGGCGGCTGTTTGCTTTGACCATCAAGGGAACGCGCTCCTATGCCGGTAGTGGCGTCAGCAAGGACACCAGCCCCGACTTTTCACCGAATGATGCATTTGTCTTTGGCTCAGAGTCGAGTGGATTGCCTGCCAATGTGCTGGCTGATATTGCCCCGGAGAACCGTCTGCGGTTGCCAATGATGCCTAGCAATCGCTGTTTGAATTTATCGAATACCGTGGCCATTGTGGTGTATGAGGCCTGGCGCCAAAACGGGTTTGCGGGCGGATCGTAATTGGCCCCTTGCTGAACTGCCTGCTTGGCAATTCAACGCTGGCTGGAATGCTTATTTATTCGGTGCGTGCGTCACGCGCCATGAGCTGATGCACGGTCTCACGGGGGCTAATGCGGCCATCCAGTAGCCCCGCCACCGCAGTGGTGATGGGCATGTCGATGCCCATGGCTGCGGCACGTTGCGCGACTTCACGGGCAGTGAAAACGCCTTCGGCCACGTGGCCTAAGGTGTTTTGTATGGTAGCGAGGTTTTGGCCTTCGGCGAGCAATAAACCCACGCGCCGATTGCGTGATAAATCGCCCGTGCAGGTAAGAATCAGATCGCCCAGGCCGGTGAGCCCGGTGAAGGTTTCGCGCCGAGCACCGAGCGCGACACCAAAACGGGTGATTTCCACCAGGCCACGCGTTAGCAGCGCGGCGCGGGCATTGTGTCCCAAGTTCAGGCCATCGCTCACGCCTGCGGCAATGGCCATGACATTCTTAACTGCCCCGCCGACTTCAGCACCGGTCAGGTCGTCATTGGCATAAATACGCAGATTGCCGCCATGCAGCACATGTGCGATGTCTGTGGCAAAAGTCATATCGGTCGAGGCCAAGGTTAATGCTGTGGGTAAGCCTCGGGCCACTTCAAAAGCAAAGCTGGGGCCTGTGAGTGCGCCCCAGATGAATGTTGGGGGTGTATCGGCAGCGCTGGTCGCAGGATTCAAGACGTCTGTTACCACTTGATGTGGCAGCTTGCCGGTCATGGCTTCCAGCCCTTTGCAGACCCACAAAAAACGTCGCGGGGCAGGTGTTGCTAAAGTGCCCAGTTGCCGCAGTTGTTCAAGCAATGGCCGCAAACCAGCGAGTGGTGCAGCAAGAATCAATAGGTCGGCGGAGGCAACGGCGGTGTTGAAATCACCTGTGACTTGCAATGCTTCGGGAAACGGACAGTCAGCCAGGTAACGCGGGTTTTCACGCTGTGTGTTCATCAACGCGACTTGTGCTGCATCGCGCGCCCACAGCCAAACATGATGGCGCGGCGCGAGAGCAATGGCTAACGCGGTACCCCATGCGCCGGCGCCTAAAATGGCTATTTTCATGCAGTGTGCTCGACTCTAGTACGTTGCGTGGTGGACCGACTCGATGACACATTTCATCACAAGCCCCACACCTGTACCGACTTGATAAAGCCCTGTTGTCCATCGCGGTGTTTTACCTTGGCCCATCCACCGGGCAACGCTTCGAGCAGGGTGAGAACAACATCGCGCTCGGCTTCAAACACGAGGGTGGCTTTATCGTCAGCCGCAGCACGAATTTGCGCACGATCTGCAATCACCATGACTTGGCGGGTTTCGCTGAGATATTTTTTTTCTATCCAGGCAAGATCGCCTTTATTGTCGCGCACTTTGACCCAGCCTTCCAGGCTGATAACGCGCTCTACCGGTGTGCCGGGATTAATGATAAACAAGGGCTTGGACTTGTTTGACGGCGCATCAAATAGCACCGCTGGCGCTGCGACGGAAAGAAAATCCAGTGCAAACGCCGGCGGCATGACGAGGACGCAAAACAGGGTGCCGGCAAGCGCTACCGCCTTGCGCCATGTGTCTTTGCGGCGTATCACCATCGCCGACTATTGCAGGGAAGCGGGTGCAGCATTGGTGGCAGCGGCTTGTTCGGCAGCACGTTGCTGATACATTGCTTCGAAATTTACCGGAGCAAGAATCACAGGCGGAAATCCCGCACGATTGACGGCATCCGAAATGGTCTCGCGCACATACGGGAACAAGATGTTGGGGCAGCCAATAGCTAGCACTGGCTCCATCTCTTCGTGCGGCACATTTTTAATTTGAAAAATGCCCGCTTGGGCAGCTTCAACCAAAAAGAAAACCTTGTCTTCTTTTTTGGCTGTCACAGTAACCGTTACCACGACTTCAAATACGCCCTCGCTAACGTCCGTGGCGACAGTTTGAATCTGTACAGAAATCCCGGGCGCTTCACGCTCCAGATAAATCTGCGGTGCATGGGGTACCTCGACAGAAAAGTCGCGCACATAAATTTTTTCGATGGTAAAAACAGCTTGTTGATCGCTCATGGCAGGGTCAGTTAATATTTAAAAAAGTGGAAAATCAAGAAGCCAGCAAGGCGTCAAGGCCACCTTGCTGATCAAGGGAAAAAAGCTCATCAAATCCACCGACGTGGGTGGTGCCAATATAAATTTGCGGCACGCTGCGGCGGCCGGTTTTTTGCATCATTTCTTCGCGTAGCTCGGGTTTAAGATCAACCCGCACTTTCTCGATATCTTTAACGCCTTTACGCAGCAATAGTTGCTCGGCGCGTACGCAATACGGACACACTGCGGTTGAATACATGAGTACTTTGACCATGACGCGATTATCCTGTTAGTTGGCTGCAAATTTATTTCATGGTGAGGGGGAGTTTCGCCTCCCGCCAACTGGTCATGCCGCTGGCCAGGGTGAAGACTTTTTCAAAGCCCGCTTTTCGTAAAGTGTTCGCGGCGGCTGAAGAGCGGTTGCCCGCAGCACAGCAAATAATCAGCGGGCGTTTCTTGAATTTTTCCAGCTCGATGATTTTTTCTTGTAATACAGGCATGGGAATATGACGGGCACCCGCGATGTGCCCGTTATTCCACTCACCACTTTCACGGACATCAATCACGACCGCGTTTTCACGATTCATCAGCAGTGTGGCTTGAGTGGGTGTGAGCGCTTGGCTGCCACCGCTCTTCAACATGGGCCACAACAGCATGCCGCCCGAGGTAATAGCAAGGGTGACCCATATCCAGTTATGTTGCAAAAATTCCATGAGCGATCTATTTCCTTATTGTCTGTGTAATGCGTGGTCATGCGTTATGCAACGCAAAATGGCTTAAATCCATAAGCGAAGCATTGTAACCTGACCGAGGTAATCGCTTCTGCCTTTGTTGTTGCGCCGCACGCTAAAATGGCCTTTTTAACGAACGGGAAGTTTCATGTACAAAATTGTTCTTCTTCGCCATGGTGAATCTGTCTGGAATCAGGAAAACCGCTTTACCGGCTGGCATGATGTCGGGCTGACAGCCAAAGGTATGGCAGAGGCACAAGCCGCTGGCCAGCTGTTACGTCAAGAAGGGTATGCGTTTGATCTGGCCTTTACCTCGGTTTTGCGCCGCGCGATCAAAACACTATGGACAGTGCTCGAAGAACTCGACCGCATGTGGATTCCCGTATGCCATTCCTGGCGGCTGAACGAGCGGCACTATGGCGCTCTGCAAGGCCTGGATAAAGCAGAAACGGCAGCCAAATATGGCGACCAACAAGTGTTGACCTGGCGGCGCGCCTACGACACGCCCCCGCCCCCGTTGGCTGATGGCGACCCCCGCCTGTCGGTGGATGATCCGCGATATGCCAGTATTCCGGTGGCCGAGTTGCCACGCACCGAATGCCTGAAAGACACTGTCGAGCGTGTGCTGCCCTTCTGGAATGACACCATTGCACCGAGCATCAAGGCGGGGAAAAGCGTGATTATTGCGGCGCATGGCAATAGCTTGCGCGCGTTGATCAAATATCTCGATCAGGTATCGGATGACGATATTGTTGGCATCAACATTCCCACCGCCCAGCCGCTGGTGTATGAGCTGGATGCTGATTTGAAGCCGATTCGTCATTATTATCTTGGTGATCAAGATGCCATCAATGCAGCCATTCATGCGGTAGCGAATCAGGGTAAAGCCAAAGGGTGAAGCCTGATCAGGGCAAAATTCGCCATGCGGGTGGAATAATATCGCTGACGTTATGTTGTTTGTCTGCAGCGGTATATTCCACGGCCAGCCCGGCGGCAGCTGTTGAAGCGAAAATACACACACTTGATTCCGTGCGTGCGCGAATTGAATCGCTGCGCCGGGATATGTCCAAAACAGAAAAATCAAAACAGAATGTTAGTGAGCAGTTGCGTGCAACGGAAACGGCCATTGCTGAGACCAATCGGCGCTTGCAGCAGCTCGCGCAAGAGCGTCACGCGGTGGAAGAAAAGCTGACCACGTTGCAAGCACAGATCAAACGCCTGGAGCAGCAAACCTTAGCGCAACAAGGCCATTTGGCGCAGTTGTTAAATCGTCAATTCATTAGTGGCGATGCGGATGCTTTAAGCATTCTTCTTGCAGGGCGTGACCCGAATTTCATTGCGCGCGACCAGTACTTCCTGACCCAACTGTCGCGTGCAAAAGTCGATTTGGTGCAACAACTACGCACCACAGTCAGTGAGCGGCAAAACCTGACCGCAGAAGTGCTTGAGCAGCAAACGCAGTTGACCGAGATTGCGCGTCGCGAACAGGAAAGCCGCAGTCAATTACAGCTGCGTCAGCAGCAGCGCGAGGCCACATTGGCACAGCTGGCAGAACGCCTGCGCGGGCAGAAAACCGAGATTGCCCGTTTGCGCCGTGATGAGCAGCGCTTAACGAACGTGATTGCCGCTCTTGCGGCAGCCGCACGCAAGGAGGCTGCGCAGGTGGCTGCAAGAGAGGCCGCAAGAGAGTCTGCAAAGGCGGCGGGGACGAAAAAAACTGCAACACAACCAAAAGTCGGCGCTGGTAATACGGCAAGCCCTCCCGCTGAGCGCGCTGTCTCTCCGGGCAAGTCGCCCGCTGCTCGCAGCTACGACCCAGGCCAGGTGAATGGTGCGTTTTCAGCATTGCGTGGCAGATTGCGCATGCCGGTTTCCGGGCAAATTCTCGCGCGTTATGGCAGCGCCCGTGCCGAGGGCGGCGCGACCTGGAAAGGTCTTTTCATACGTGCAACAGAGGGCGAACCCATTCACGCGGTGGCTGCTGGCAAAATTGTCTTTGCCGAGTGGCTGCGCGGATTTGGCAATTTGTTGATTATTGACCACGGAAATGATTTTTTATCCGTGTATGCCAACAATGAAGCATTGCGGGGCGCCGTGGGTGCAACCGTTACTGCGGGCCAGTCGATTGCCACAGCAGGTAATAGCGGTGGATATCCTGACCCGGGTTTATACTTCGAATTGAGGCATCGGGGACGAGCGTTCGATCCCCTGAAATGGATTGGCACACGTTAATCCCCTGCTTTTGGACGCAAACACGTACACACACGTACACATTCATCTACAGCTTACGGAGTCATTATGCGCAGTACCTTGCAAAAAATTGGTTTGCTCACTGCCGGTCTTCTCGCAGGCATTTTTGTCAGCCTCAACTTTTCGGCCAGCGCGGGCAAGGATGCCGCAGTGTCAGCTTTGCCGATTGAAGAGCTGCGCAGTTTTGCCGATGTGTATGGGGCGATCAAGCAGGGCTATGTTGAGTCCGTGGATGATAAAACCCTGGTCACGCATGCTATCAGCGGTATGCTGGCAAACCTTGATCCGCACTCAGCGTATCTGGACGCCGAAGCCTTCAAGGAAATGCAGGTCACAACCCAAGGCGAGTTTGGTGGCCTGGGGCTGGAAGTGGGGATGGAAGATGGTTTGGTTAAAGTTGTTTCGCCCATTGAAGATACGCCTGCTTACAAAGCGGGTTTGAAATCAGGCGATCTCATCATCAAGCTGGATGACACGCTGGTGAAGGGGCTGACCCTCACCGACGCGGTGAAAAAAATGCGTGGCAAACCCAAAACGCAGATTCGTCTGACGGTATTTCGCAAGGGGGAATCCAAGCCATTTGAAGTCACGCTGACGCGCGAAAAAATCAAAGTGCAAAGTGTTAAATCCAAAGCGCTGGAAGGCGGCTATGGTTATCTGCGGATTACCCAGTTTCAGGATGAAACCAATGCCGATGTAGCCAGGCATCTCGAAAAACTGGTGAAACAGGACAAAGACGGGCTCAAAGGTCTGGTGCTTGATTTACGTAATGACCCTGGTGGTTTGCTGACTGGGGCGATTGGTGTTTCAGCGGCCTTTTTGCCACCAAAAACATTGGTGACGTCAACCGAGGGGCGCACCGAAGATGCCAAGCGCCGCTTTACCGCCAGCCCGGAAGATTACCTGCGTGGCACCAGGGATGACTACATGAAAAATCTGCCGGCCCAGATAAAAACCGTACCTATGGTGGTGCTGGTGAATGGGGGATCAGCTTCGGCTTCAGAAATTGTCGCGGGGGCTTTGCAAGATCACAAACGTGCGATCATCATGGGCACGCAAACTTTCGGCAAGGGTTCCGTGCAGACGGTGTTGCCGCTTTCCAACAACACGGCCATCAAGCTCACCACGGCGCGTTACTACACACCTTCAGGCCGCTCGATTCAGGCCAAGGGCATCACGCCGGATATCGTGGTGGAAGAAACAGCCAATGGCGAAGCATATGAACGTTTGCGCGAAGCTGATCTCGAGCGACATCTTGCCAATGAAAAAGAAAAAAGTGTCGATGTGAAGCCGGAAAGCAAGCTAGAAAAACCGGACAATAAGCCGCACGTCAAAAACGACAAGAAAAACAAAACAGACGAAGAGAGTGCTACGGCACGTGCACCAATGGAGTTTGCCTCGAAAGACGATTACCAACTCGCTCAAGCAGTGAATTTGTTAAAAGCGCTGCAGATTCTCAAGCGCTGATCACGAAAGGCAACATGTGAGCAAAATGACCCCCGCAAAAGCGCGAGAACTGCGTGATGCGGACGGTCATCGGCCACGTCCGGGCATGTTTATGCCGCAGCCCGGCACGCGCAAGCATCGCGTATTACGCTTCGATGCGAAGTATCCCGATGATGCGGCTGCCGCCCAGACTTTGCTTGCCGGATTGCCCGAGATGGTGGTTGAAGCAGGCCCGCTTTCAGGCAACCCCGCACACACATTGTCGCTGTGGTACGAACTGAGCGAATACACATTCGATGGGATAGCCAGCGCGTTGGTCAAGCAGGGGTTTCATCTGGATAATGCCTGGCATGCGCGCTTCATGCGAGTGGTGATCGCGTTTGCGGAAGAAACCCAATTGCGCAATATGTATGGCCCGCAACGCTTGATCAAAAAATCGCAGGATATTTATTCCAAAGCGTGGGATCACCATCTGCATGGCGATCATGACGACACGCCCCCTGATTTGCGGCAAGATAAATAGCGATGAATGACGAGCAACTGCTGCGTTACAGCAGGCATATTTTGTTGCCCGAGATCGGCATTGAAGGCCAGACCGCCATAACCACCGCACGTGTGCTGATCGTTGGCGCAGGCGGGTTAGGCTCGCCCGCCGCCTGTTACCTTGCGTCAGCCGGCGTGGGCACGCTGGTTCTGGCCGATGGCGACAGCGTTGACCTCACTAATCTGCAACGCCAGATTTTGCATCGCACGGCCTCTGTTGGTGAAGCCAAAGCCACTTCCGGGCAGCGCACTCTGGCAGAAATCAATCCGCAATGCCACGTGATTACCCTCACCGAACGCTTAGCAGGCGAAGCGCTGGACGAGCAAGTGGCACAAGCGGATGTGGTGCTTGATTGTTGCGACAACTTTGCCACGCGTCATGCCATCAATCAGGCGTGCGTGCGCCGGAAAAAACCCCTAGTGTCTGGTGCTGCGATTCGTTTTGACGGGCAAGTCACCGTGTTTGACCCGCGTCAGCCGAACGCACCTTGTTATGACTGTTTGTTTCCTGAAGCTGAAGCAGCCGACGATGTGCGCTGCGCTGTGACCGGTGTTTTTGCGCCCCTGACAGGCATCATCGGCAGCATGCAGGCAGCTGAAGCGCTCAAGCTCATCATGGGGTGCGGGCAAAGTCTGGCCGGGCGTCTGTTGCTGCTTGACGCCTTGCACATGACCTGGCGTGAAGTGCGCATCCCGCATGATGCGGCGTGTGCGGTATGCGGCGAGGCTGGCGCGTAGGTTTATAAAAAACGCGCACGGATGAAAAAGTCGGCGCTGATGCTACGGCGCTCGACGACATGCAGCCGCCGCGCGTCAGTCAAGGTGGTCAATTCGGTTTGCTCGCCTTCGTTGATCATCCCGCGTGCGGCGTCACCCAGTAATAACGGCGCTTGATAAAGCAATAATTCATCAACACAATCGTCTCGCAGCAACGCGCCATTCAGGCGGGCACCTGCCTCGACCAGTACCTCGTTGATACCTCGCTGGCCAAGCGCGGTCAGTAAAGCCGCAAGATCAACCTTGCCGTGTGCAGCGGGCAACACAATAATTTCCGCACCGGCAGCGGTCAATGCATCGCGGCGCGCGGGATGGTCTGTCGCGCAGGCGATCAGCACGCCACCATTGGCTAGCACGGCGGCATCGAGTGGCGTTTGCAGTTGGCTATCGACGATGACTTTTAGTGGCGATCTCGGGCTTGCCTGCGCGTTGTTAACGCCACGCACCGTCAAGCGCGGGTTATCGTCTTTCACCGTACCAATGCCGGTCAACAGAGCACATGAGCGGGCACGCCAGAGATGCGCATCTTGCCGTGCTTCCGCACTGGTAATCCATTGCGAAACCCCGTTCTTGAGGGCTGTTTTACCATCCAGACTCGCCGCGATTTTCAGCCGCAGCCATGGCCGACCACGCGTCATGCGCGACACGAATCCGATGTTCAGCTCATGCGCTTCGGCGCTGAGTAAACCGCATTCTGCGGTAATGCCTACTGCGCCAAGCCGTGCCAACCCTTTTCCCGCTACTTGCGGATTCGGGTCTTGCATCGCGGCAACAACGCGCGTGACGCCCGCAGCAATCAAGGCATCCGCACAAGGCGGCGTGCGCCCGATATGGCTGCAGGGCTCCAGCGTGACATAAACGGTGGCGCCTGCTGCGCTGGTAGATAAACTCGTCGTTAAGTTCGCAGTCAAATTTGCCAGCGCAACGGCTTCGGCATGCGGCCCACCGGTTTTTTCATGCCAGCCCTCACTGATGATCTGGCCTTCTTTTACGATCACGCAGCCTACGCGCGGGTTCGGGGTGGTGGTGTTCATGCCACGCTGCGCCAGTAGCAGCGCTTGTGCCATGAAGCGATGATCATCTGCGGAAAAGCTCATCAACTGATGCTCATGACGCAGTCGCTGGGCCAGTGGATGACTCTTGCGTTGGTGTTTGTGGCGGTGTTTCCACTTCACGGATGGCTTCAGAAAACTCATTCACATCTTCGAAATTTCGATACACCGAGGCAAATCGAATGTAGGCAATGTTGTCGAGTTTTTTTAGTTCGCGCATGACCAGCTCGCCAATGCGGTCTGACGCCACTTCGCGTTGTGCCAGCTGCACGAGCCTTTCTTCGATGCGATCCAGCGCGGCATCCAGGCTTTCGGTGGTGACGGGGCGTTTGCGCAAAGCCAGCATCATGCTGGCTTTGCATTTGTCGCGTTGATATTCCGTGCGGCTGCCGTTTTTCTTGATCACTTGCGGCAGCTGTAGCTCAACTCGCTCATAGGTGGTGAAACGTTTTTCACACGCGACGCAACGTCGGCGGCGACGCACGGTGTCGCCTTCTTCATTTTCCCGTGTGTCGACCACCTGCGTGTTGGCGTCCGCACAAAAAGGACACTTCACGCCAGATCCCTGACGGAATCTTTGCCTGAAGCCCTGTCATGCAGGTAATCAGCCATACACCGGAAATTTTTTGCACAGCTGGGCGGCTTCAACGCGTACACGTTGCAGCACCGCCTCATCGTTCGGTGCATCCAGCACGTCGGCGATCAGGTTGGCCACTTGTTCGGCTTCGATTTCCGTAAAGCCGCGCGTCGTCATTGCCGGGGTACCGATGCGAATACCCGAGGTCACAAACGGTTTTTGCGGGTCGTTCGGAATGGCATTTTTGTTCACCGTGATGTGGGCGTTGCCCAGCGCGGCTTCGGCTTCTTTGCCAGTAATCTGTTTGCTTTGCAGATCAACTAAAAAGACATGCGATTCCGTACGCCCGGAAATAATGCGCAGCCCGCGTGACTTCAACACCTTGGCCATGACTTGCGCATTGTTGATCACCTGCTCTTGATAATGGCGGAAGTCGCTACTCATGGCTTCTTTGAACGCCACGGCCTTGGCAGCGATCACATGCATGAGCGGGCCGCCCTGCAAGCCGGGGAAAATCGCCGAGTTGATGGCTTTTTCGTGCTCGGCTTTCATCAGTATCAAGCCACCGCGCGGGCCGCGTAAAGTCTTGTGCGTGGTGGATGTCACCACATCGGCATGCGGCACCGGGTTGGGGTAGCACCCCGCAGCAATCAATCCGGCGTAGTGCGCCATATCCACCATGAATATCGCGCCGACCGCCTTGGCCACTTTCGCAAAGCGCGCAAAATCAATGCGCAGTGAATAGGCCGAAGCGCCCGCAATGATCAGTTTGGGTTTGTGTTCACGCGCGAGGCGCTCCATTTCGTCGTAATCGATCGCTTCATGCGCATCCAGGCCATACGGCACAACGTTGAACCATTTGCCTGACATATTGACTGATGCGCCATGTGTTAAATGTCCGCCCATGGCCAGGTTCATGCCCAGGATGGTGTCGCCGGGTTTGAGAAAAGCCATGAACACCGCCTGATTGGCCTGCGAGCCGGAATTCGGCTGCACGTTGGCGCAATCGGCGCCAAACAGTTTTTTGGCCCGCTCAATCGCGAGTTGCTCTGCCACATCGACAAATTCGCAGCCACCGTAGTAACGTTTACCGGGGTAGCCCTCGGCATATTTGTTGGTGAGCTGCGAGCCCTGTGCTTCGAGCACAGCGCACGACACATAATTTTCGGAAGCAATCAATTCGATGTGTTCTTCCTGACGGTGATTTTCATTCTGTATCGCCGCCCACAATTCGGCGTCGGTTTTAGCGAGAGTGTTTTGCTTGGAAAACATGGCGGTATCCTGTCAGAGAAGGGAAAAGCGGGGGTGAGAAAAAGTATCTGCCAATTTTAGCATTCCCGCCGGTTTCGCCCAACGGCGTGGCGGTGAACTATGCCAGCTCATCTAGCGCTGCTGTGAGGTGTGCTTGATCGCCCCAAGTGATGATTTGCCAGCGGTGTGCAGAGAGGCTTGCGTCATGGTTTATCCAGTTAAGCCCCGCATTGGGGATGGGAAAATCACGCGGTGTATCCAACGGGCGCTGCGTGGCCAGGCGGTAAATGATGTCGAGCACGCCGCCGTGGGTGAAGATCAGCACCGCTTGACCGCGATGTTGTTCCGCCAGGGTGCTCAGTCCGGTTTGGATGCGTGCGGCGAAAGCTGCGAGCGATTCGCCGGTGTCATAGGCGTAATGCAGGTCGCGCGCCTGATGCAAGTGATACATCGCTGGATAAGCGTGCGCTGCCTCGGCAGAGGTTAGCCCCTGATGCGTGCCGTAATGGCGTTCTCGAAAACTCGGCGCTGGTGATACGGCAAGATCCATATCCGCAGTTGCAATTTTGGCGGTATGCCAGGCGCGGGCGAGGTCCGAGCTATATGCCGCAGCGAATACGGGCGTTTTTTTCAAGTGTGCACGTAGGGCCACCGCCTGTGCCTGGCCGACGGTATTGAGCGAAATATCGATTTGCCCCTGCAAACGTTTTTCAGCGTTCCAGTCGGTTTCACCATGACGCACAATACAAAAGTGGGTGATAGTCATTTGATCGTGGCTATTAGAGATAGAAGAAGGAACGGAGGAAATTGATTAAACTGAATAGGATTCGTTGTGGATATGCAGCATATTCACCCCCTTCAACAGGCATGCGGCGATTTTAACGGCTTGCAGGCGGACACAGAAAAAGTGCGAGGAAAATTGTCTCATGCAGCGTTTGCTTTACGCATCTCGTCTTATTGATAGTCTTAACCAGCGCATTGGTAACAGCATACTGTGGCTGATTCTTGTCGCCGTGCTGATCAGCGCAGGCAATGCGCTGGTACGCAAGGTGTTTCAGATAAGCTCGAATGCCTTGCTTGAGGTGCAGTGGTATCTGTTTTCTGCCGTGTTTCTCCTCGGTGCAGGTTATGCCTTGCTTAAAAATGCGCATGTGCGAATCGACTTTGTGGCGAGCCATCTGTCTCGGCGCACGGTTCACTGGATCGAGATTGTCGGCATCATGGTGTTTTTGCTGCCGCTCTGTTTTATGTTGATTCACCTTTCCTGGCCGCTGGTGCTGAATGCCTGGGTGAGCGGTGAAATGTCGCAGAACGCAGGCGGGCTGATTCGCTGGCCGGTCTATCTGCTGCTACCTGCGGGTTTGGCGCTGCTGTTGCTGCAAGGAATTTCGGAATTGATTAAACGCGTTGCTTATTTGCGCGGTGTGTTGATTGAGCCGAGTGAAGAGGACGAAAATGGCGAAGGCCGCGCAGCAGAGAGCGAATTCAACCCCCATGCGCTGACTGCATCGAAAGAAATTCGCTAATGATCATGCTTACCCAAAATTTTGTGCCGTTGCTGTTTGCGGGCCTTTTGGTTTTTTTATTGACGGGTTTCCCCGTCGCCTTTGCGCTCGCTGCCACAGGCTTGAGTTTTGGTTTGCTGGGCATTGAGCTCGGGCTGTTTCCTCCCGTTCTTTTCCAGGCATTGCCGTTGCGCGTCCTGGGCATCATGCAAAACGATACCTTGCTGGCGATCCCCTTCTTTACCTTGATGGGTGGCCTGCTGCAAAAAAGCGGCATGGCCGAAGACTTGCTGGAAACGGTAGGCCAAGTCTTCGGCCCCTTGCGTGGCGGCTTGGCGCTGGCGGTTATTTTTGTCGGCGCGCTCTTGGCGGCCACCACTGGCGTGGTCGCCGCTGCAGTCATCTCCATGGGGCTGATTTCACTGCCTATCATGTTGCGCTATGGCTACCACCGCACCATTGCCACTGGCGTGATCACGGCGTCCGGCACATTGGCGCAAGCCATTCCTCCCTCCCTGGTGTTGATTGTGATGGCCGATCAGCTGGGTCGTCCGGTGGGTGATATGTATGCCGGTGCCATGCTGCCAGGCTTGTTGCTGGTGGGTTTGTATGCACTGTTTATTATCGCCATTGCCATAATAAAACCTGCCTGGGTGCCTGCATTGCCTGTCGAGGCACGTATTTATCATGAAGCCAATGGGGCCAGCGGCCATGTTTCGCTGCTGGTCTTGTTCGTGATCGCAGCCACGGTCGGGGTTGGCTGGTCGCAGGTTCATAGTGATCTGATTGGCCGTTGGCTGGATCGCAGCGGTGTTGCGCCGGGAGACGAAATTGTGATTTTTTCTCTCGCCATCGCCGCGCTCACTGCCTTGGGCTTGGCGCTGCTCAATCGCGGGTTGGGTTTGAAGTTTATTTCGCGCTTAACTGAGCGCGTTACCTTTGTGTTGATCCCGCCGCTGGTGCTGATTTTTCTTGTGCTGGGCACGATTTTTCTTGGCATCGCCACGCCCACCGAAGGGGGCGCGCTGGGTGCGCTGGGTGCGCTATGCATGGCATTGGCCAAACGTCGTCTGACGAAAAAACTGCTCGTCGAAGCGTTGGACAACACCACGCGACTCACCGCCTTTGTGATGTTTATTCTGATTGGTTCAACGGTGTTTTCATTCACCTTTAATGCGGCGGATGGCCAAGCCTGGATTGGGCATTTGTTCGATAAATTACCTGGCGGCATCATAGGATTTTTACTGGTCGTGAATGTGCTCATATTTGTGCTGGGCATGTTTATCGACTTTTTTGAAATCGCCTTTATCGTTGTGCCGCTGTTGGTACCGGTTGCCAATGCGCTGGGCATTGATCTGGTGTGGTTCGGTGTTATTTTGGCGATGAATCTGCAAACCTCGTTTTTAACCCCCCCGTTTGGTTTTGCCCTGTTTTATTTGCGCAGCGTGGCACCCAAGGGCGACACGACAGACCGCATCACCGGCGCACGAATTTCTGCGGTGACTACTGCGCAGATCTATAAAGGTTCAATCGCTTTTATTGTGCTGCAACTCATCATGGTGGTCGCGATTATCCGCTGGCCCGGGTTGGTGCTTGATCAAATTGATGCAGCACCCGCTACTTTGAGCGGGCAAGGTTTGCAACTACCCGACGCAGTGGACGCTAACGGAGAAGATGATCCGATGCGCGATCTGCTGGAAGTCATCCGCCGCGAACAAGCAGCAACGAAACCGCGCTAACCGAGATAGTTTTAAAAACGAAGGAAATCACTCAAATGCAGCGACGAAAATTTCTTCAGCAAGCCGGCTTGGGTGGCATTCTGGCCACAGGTGTTGCCCCTGCAGTACACGCACAAACGCATATTCGCTGGCGGCTGGTATCCAGCTTTCCTAAAACGCTGGATACGATTTACATTGCCGCCGAGGTGTTCGCCAAAAAAGTGGCTGAGGCGACCAACGGCCGCTTTATCATCTCGGTGCATGCGGGCGGTGAGCTGGTGCCGGCCCTAGGCGTGGTGGATGCCGTGCAACAGGGCACGGTGGAATGCGCGCATACCTCACCGTATTATTTTTTCGGCAAGGATGACACCTTCGCCATCGACTGCGCGATTCCCTTCGGGCTGAACTCACGTCAGATGAGCGCGTGGACTTATGAAGGCAATGGCTTGAAACTCTTTCGCGAGTTCTATCGCAATTACAACATCGTTAATTTTGCGATGGGCAACACCGGGGCGCAAATGGGCGGCTGGTATCGCCATGAGATGAAGACACCGGCCGATATTCGTGGCTTGAAAATTCGCATTGGCGGGTTTTCCGGCAAAGTGTTTTCTGCCCTGGGCGCCGTGCCGCAAAGCATCCCCGGGGGGGAGACCTATCAAGCGCTGGAAAAAGGCGTGATCGATGCCGCTGAATGGGTGGGCCCCTATGACGATGAAAAATTCGGCTTTTATAAAGTAGCCAAGCACTACTATTACCCCGGCTGGTGGGAAGGCGGCCCGCAGCTCTCGCTGTATGTTAATGCCAAAGCGTGGGAACAACTGCCCGCCGACTACAAGGCCATTTTGACAACGGCTGCTTCACATGCGCACGTGCATATGCAGGCGCGCTACGATGTGGTCAACCCCCCGGCGTTAAAACGCCTGGTGGCCAAGGGCACGCAGGTGCATCGCTTCAGCCCGCAAATCATGCAAGCCGCTTATGACGCCTCGATGGCGCTCTACAGCGACCTATCCGCCAAAAATCCGGCCTGGCGAAAAATCTATGCCGACTATGCCGCGTTTCGTGATGAACAGATATTGTGGTCACGTTTCGCTGAAGCGAGCTTCGATCAATTCATGCAAACGGGGCGTAATAAACGCTGATTTGTGTTGTGTTGTGAGCGGTTATTTGCCGCCGTCTCGCCAGCGCCGACTTTCGAGGTGGAACGTGAATTTGCCGAAGCAATGAGTACGCGCACTGACTTTTGCGCACATCATTTTTGCGCACGTCATAAATGCCGCCGAGGTTTTCCGCCTGCAATGGTGGCTCTGAAGGCTAGCTGCCAGCCACCGTCATCTGGTTGATCAATATCGAGCCGACATGTTTTGAACCGCGCGTGTCGGTATCCTTACCAATGGCGACCATATTGGCGAACATGTCGCGCAGATTGCCGGCAATGGTGATTTCTGCCACGGGGTAGGCAATTTTTCCGTTTTCTACCCAGTAGCCTGCGGCGCCACGCGAATAGTCACCCGTCACGTAATTCACGCCCTGACCCATGAGTTCGGTCACGAGCAGGCCGCGGCCCATCTCGCGCAATAGCTCGGCCAGGCTATGCCGCCCCGGGGTCACGCGCAGGTTATGCGCGCCGCCTGCGTTGCCGGTGGTTTGCATGCCGAGCTTGCGAGCTGAATAGGTGGACAACAAATAACCCTGCACCTCACCTGCCTTGATCAGTTCGCGATTATGCGTGGCGACGCCATCATCATCAAACGCTGAAGATGCGATGCCACCTTTGATGTGCGGCCGTTCACTGATGTTGACGAATTCCGGAAATATTTTTTGCCCCAGGCTGTTTTGCAGGAACGATGTTTTGCGATACAGCGCGCCGCCCGATAACGCATAGGTGAGGTTGCCGATCAGGCCGGTGGCCAGCGGCGCTTCAAAAATGACGGGGCACTTGCGCGTGGATAGCTTGCGCGAGCCAAGTCGCGATAAGGCGCGGCGCGCCGCGTAATCGCCAATGCGTTCAACCGCTGAAAAATCCTGTGCATTGCGGCTGGAGGTATACCAGTCGTCGCGCTGCATATCATCACCACTGCCTGTAATCACCGAGCACGCCACATAGTGCCGCGTGCTGGCAAAGCCATCCATAAAACCCAAGCTGTTGGCCGCGATGAAATGGGATTGATGCGTAGACACTGTTGCGCCTTCGGAATTCGTGATTTGCGGACTCACATCAAACGCGCCTTGTTCACAACGCTGCGCCAAGGCAATGGCTTCATCTACCGAGAGAGCCCACGGATGAAAAAGATCCAGATCCATGGATTTTTTTGCCAGCAGTTTTTCTTCCGGCAGCCCGGCGCACTCATCTTCTGCCGTAAATCGGGCGATAGAGAGCGCCGCGTTAACGGTGTCTTGTACCGCTGCCGGAGAAAAGTCGGAACTACTGGCATGGCCACGCCGCTGGCCCAGATAAATCGTGACACCTAAACCTTTATCACGGTTGTATTCAATGGTTTCAACCGCTTGTCGACGCACACTGATGGATTGCCCAAACCCTTCGGAAACATCGACTTCACACGCCGTGGCGCCGTTTTTTTTCGCGTGATCAAGCACGCTTTGCGCCAAATGACGTAAGGCGTCTTGTGAAAAACCAAAGGCGGAATCCGGTGCTGAATGGTGCGACATGCGAGAACCCTTCGAGTGAGCAGATGACGAAGTTATAATCATAACCGTGGAACCCATAAAACAAACGGAACAAAACACATGAAATACAGCATGCCCGACGATGAAGAAGAAAATCTCGGGCCCAGCAAGTCGGCGCTCAAGCGCGAGATGACGGCGCTGCAAAAGCTCGGTGTGGCGCTTGTCTCGCTATCCAGAGACCAGCTAAAAAAGATTGATATGCCTGAGCGCTTGAGGGATGCCATCCATGATGCCCAGCGGTTCACTCAGCACGAAGCACATCGCCGCCAGCTGCAATACATCGGCAAAGTCATGCGTGATATTGATTCTGCACCGCTGCAAGCCGCACTCGATGAAATCAATGGCGTATCGGCGGGTGCTACCTTGCGCCTGCAGAAACTTGAACGCCTGCGCACACAATTGATGGAGGATGAATCCGTGTGTAGCAACATCGCGCGTGATTATCCTGAGGCAGACATCCAGCATCTGCGCCAGCTGCGCCGCAATGCAATCAAAGAAGCACAACAAAGCAAACCGCCGCGCGCCTACCGCGAGCTGTTTCGTGTATTGCGCGACTTGGATAAAACGGGTGCCGGAGAGAGTTACGACGCCGATACCGATACTGATGAGACGGCGACCGACTGACGCGCTTTTGCTTGCTTGACAGCCCGTGAGTTCTGCCCCAGTCTTGGTCTAAAAGCCGCCGATGGGTTTTTCATCGGCGACTTTGGTCTGGAGGAGAAGATCATGTTTTGGCTGCTGTTGATCTCTATCGGGATAATCGTCTTTGCTGTGTTTGGCTTGCCCGGCTTGCGCCGGCTGGTGATCACCGGCACGGTGTTTGCGCTGTTCAGGAAAATTCAGCCTGCGATGTCACAGACAGAAAAAGACGCTATCGAAGCGGGCACCGTGTGGTGGGAAGGCGAACTGTTTTCCGGCAAGCCGCAATGGGAAAAGCTGCTGGCCTATCCGCAACCGAAACTCACGCCCGCCGAACAATCATTTCTCGACAATGAGTGTGCGGAATTATGTCGCCTGACCAATGACTGGGAAGTGACGCAAGTGCATCACGACCTGTCGCCCGCCGCCTGGCAGTTCATCAAGGACAAAGGCTTTCTCGGCATGATCATCCCGCGCCAATATGGCGGGCTGGAATTCTCGGCCTATGCGCATTCGCAGATCGTGCAGAAACTGTCCTCGCGCTCTTCTGCGGCGGCCGTTTCGGTGATGGTGCCGAATTCGCTGGGTCCGGCGGAGCTGCTGTTGCGTTATGGCACAGAAGCGCAGAAAGATCATTACCTGCCGCGCCTGGCCAAGGGGCTGGAACTGCCAGCCTTTGCGTTAACCAATCCGCATGCCGGTTCGGATGCGGCGGCGATTCCCGACACGGGCATCGTCTGTATGGGCGAATGGCAAGGCCGGCAAGTACTTGGCATGCGTGTCACCTGGGAGAAGCGCTACATCACGCTGGGGCCGGTGTGCACGATTCTCGGCCTGGCGTTCCATCTGCACGATCCGGATCACCTGCTCGGTGAAATCGAGGACATCGGCATTACCTGCGCGCTGGTGCCGAGCAATCATCCCGGCGTGCATATCGGTCGCCGTCATTGGCCGCTGAATGCGGTGTTCCAGAACGGGCCGAACTCAGGCGAAGAGGTGTTCATGCCGCTGGACTGGATCATCGGCGGCCCGGCGATGGCGGGCCATGGCTGGCGCATGGTGATGGAATGCCTGGCTGCGGGACGCGCGATCTCATTGCCGTCGACCAGCACCGGCATCGCCAAGCTGGCGGTGCGCGCCACCGGTGGTTATGCGCGGGTGCGCAGCCAGTTCAACCTGGCGATTGGCAAATTCGAAGGCATCGAAGAAGCGCTGACGCGCATGGGCGGCAACACGTATCTGATGGATGCGGCACGGATGATGACCGCCGGTGCGGTCGACCTTGGCGAGCATCCGTCGGTGGCCTCGGCCATCGTCAAATACCACGTCACCGAACGCGCGCGAGGCGTGGTGAATGATGCAATGGACATCCTCGGCGGCAAGGGCATTTGCCTGGGACCGAGCAACTTCATGGGGCGCGCGTATCAGCAGATTCCCATTGCCATCACGGTGGAAGGCGCGAATATTCTGACACGCAGTTTGATCATCTTCGGCCAGGGGGCGATACGCTGCCATCCGTATGTGCTGCGCGAGATGCAGGCGACGCAGCATGCCGATGCGAAAGCAGGTTTGCGCGCCTTCGATGCGGCGCTGGTTGGTCACATCGGCTTCGCCATCGGCAATGCGCTGCGCGCGGTATGGCTGGGGTTGACCGGCTCGCATTTGGTCAGCGTGCCGGCCAATGTCGCGCCGGAAACGAAACGCTACTATCAACAGCTCACGCGCTTTTCATCCGCATTTGCATTTCTCTCCGACGTGTCCATGCTGGTGCTGGGCGGCGGCTTGAAGCGCCGCGAAAAACTCTCGGCGCGGCTGGGCGATATTTTGTCGCAGATGTATCTGGCGTCGGCCACGCTCAAACGTTATCAGGACGAAGGCTGCCAGGCCGCCGATGCACCGCTGATGCACTGGGCGATTTGGGATGCGATGTTCAAGGCGCAAAATGCGTTTGAAGGTGTACTGGCGAATTTTCCAAACAAATTCGCGGCCTGGCTGCTGGCGCGGATTATTTTCCCGCTCGGCCGACCGTATGTGGTGCCTGCCGATGCGCTAGGGCATGAGGTGGCGAAATGCCTGATCACGCCATCGGCCACACGCGACCGGCTGACCGATGGCATGTATCTGCCGCACAGCGGGGCCGAAGCCGGTGAGGATGCAGTCGGTCTGGTTGAACTGGCGCTGGCAGCGACGCTCGCGGCAGAATCCGCCGAAGCAAAATTGCGTGCGGCAATGAAAAAAGTCGGCGCTGGCGACACGGCGATGAATGAACGCGAACGCCTGCATCTGGCGCAGCAAAGCGGTGTACTGACTACTGCCGAGGCCGCGCTGGTTACGCATCGCTACGATCTGCGCGACAAAGTGATTCGCGTGGATGATTTCCCATCTGATTTTTCGGTGGCAACGCACGATTAGAATGAACAATTTTCAAAATAAGGAGGCACGAATGAGCATCGCCAAATCCACCGCCAAATTCTGCTGGGACGACCCCTTGTTGCTGGACCAGCAACTCAATGAGGACGAGCGCATGCTGCGCGATGCGGCACGCGATTATTGCCAGGGCAAACTGGCGCCACGCATCCAGATGGCATTTCGCAATGAAACCACCGACCCGGACATTTTCCGCGAGATGGGCGGGATGGGTTTGCTCGGCGCGACCATAGGCACCGAATATGGCGGCGCAGGGTTGAACTACGTCAGCTACGGCCTGATCGCGCGTGAAGTCGAGCGCGTTGATTCCGGCTACCGCTCGATGATGAGCGTGCAATCTTCCCTGGTCATGGTGCCGATCAACGAATTTGGCACCGAGATGCAAAAGCAGAAATACCTGCCCAGGCTGGCGAGTGGCGAATGGATAGGCTGCTTTGGCCTGACCGAGCCGAATCATGGCTCAGACCCCGGTTCGATGATTACCCGCGCGAAAAAAGTGGCCGGCGGTTTTAGCCTGTCGGGCGCGAAAATGTGGATCACCAACTCGCCGATTGCCGATGTGTTCGTGGTCTGGGCGAAGAATGATGAGGGTGTGATTCGCGGCTTCATTTTAGAGAAAGGCATGAAGGGTTTGTCGGCACCGGCGATACATGGCAAGGTGGGTTTGCGCTCATCGATTACCGGCGAGATCGTGATGGATGAGGTTTTTGTGCCGGATGAAAACGAGCTCAACGTCAGCGGTTTGAAAGGCCCTTTCACCTGCCTCAACTCGGCGCGTTACGGCATCGCCTGGGGCGCGCTGGGCGCGGCGGAGGATTGCTGGTTTCGCGCGCGGCAATATGTGCTGGATCGTCAGCAGTTCGGCCGCCCGCTGGCAGCGAATCAACTGGTGCAGAAAAAACTCGCCGACATGCAAACCGAAATCACGCTTGGCTTGCAAGGCTGTTTGCGCCTCGGGCGCATGAAGGACGAAGGCACTGCGTCGCCGGAAATCACCTCGATCATGAAACGCAATTCATGCGGCAAGGCGCTGGACATCGCCCGCGTGGCGCGCGACATGCTGGGCGGTAATGGCATCTCGGATGAGTTTGGCGTGATTCGCCATGTGGTGAATCTGGAAGTGGTGAATACCTACGAAGGCACGCACGATGTGCACGCCCTGATTTTGGGGCGTGCGCAAACGGGGATACAAGCGTTTTCATAGTCCTGCCGCTGCGCAGGAGGAGGCATGATGGCTGGCGTAAAAAGTGAACCGATCTACATCATCGATGGCGCGCGCACGCCCTTCCTGAAATCGCGTAACACACCGGGGCCATTTTCTGCGTCCGACCTGGCGACGCAAGCTGGCGCGGCGCTGCTGGCGCGGCAAGCATTTGCGCCCACGGCGCTGGATGAAGTCATCGTCGGCTGCGCCAGCCCCGGCGTGGATGAAACCAACATCGGCCGCGTCATCTCGCTGCGTCTCGGCTGCGGCCACAAGGTGCCGGGCTGGACGGTGATGCGCAATTGCGCGTCGGGCATGCAGGCGCTGGATTCGGCCATTGCCAATATCCAGCGCGGGCGGGCGAACTTGGTTCTCGCGGGCGGCGTCGATGCCTTGTCGCACACGCCGCTGTTTTATCCACCGGCGATGGTGCAGTGGTTTTCACGGCTGGCTGCGGCACGTAGTCTGGCCGAAAAATTGAAGGTGTTCGCGCAGTTGAGCCCTGCCGCTTTGTTCTCGCCGGTTATCGGCATCGTGCGTGGTTTAACCGATCCGGTGGTCGGCCTGATGATGGGCCAGACGGCAGAAAACCTGGCCTGGAAATTCGGCATCACGCGACAGGAAATGGATGCCTTCGCGGTGGAAAGCCACCGTCGCGTCGCCGCTGCACAGGATGCGGGACGGCTCGAAGAGATTTCCCCAATAGTCGGCGCTGATGGCACGGCGTATCAACAGGACGATGGCCTGCGGCGCGATTCGAGCATGGAAAATCTGGCACGCCTGCGGCCGTTTTTCGACCCGCCGTATGGGGCTGTAACCGCAGGCAACAGCTCGCAGATTACCGACGGCGCAGCCTGGCTTTTGTTGGCCTCTGCCGCCGCCGTCGAGGAATGGAAACTGCAACCGCTGGGGCGCATTCTTGATACGCAATGGGCCGGGCTGGATCCCGCGCAAATGGGGCTGGGGCCGGTGCATGCCTCAACGCCGATACTGCAACGCCACGGTTTGCAATTGAACGACATCGACGCATGGGAAATCAACGAGGCTTTCGCCGCGCAAGTGATCGGTTGTTTGCGCGCCTGGAATGATGACGCGTATTGCCGCAGCGAACTTGGCCTGCCGCAAGCCTTGGGGCAGCTTGACCAAAGCCGCCTCAACGTGGATGGCGGCGCGATTGCGCTGGGCCACCCGGTCGGCGCATCCGGCGCGCGCATCGTGCTGCATCTGCTGCATGTCTTGCGCCGAGGGAAACTCAAGCGCGGCATCGCCACCATCTGCATCGGCGGCGGCCAGGGCGGCGCGGTATTGGTGGAGACACTGTGATGAACAACATGATAAATAACGTGATGAACACGCTAACCCACCTCGTTCATTGGAAACTGCAACGCGATGCCGACGGCACGGCCTGGGCGATTCTTGATCGTCAAAACGCATCTACCAATGTGCTGACTGTCGAGGTGATGGCAGAGCTCACTACGCTGCTTGACGAGTGCGACCGGCAAGTGCCGAAAGCGCTGATTTTCAAATCCGGCAAGGCGGCGGGTTTCATTGCCGGAGCGGACATCGAAGAATTAGCCCGGCTTGATTCAGGTGCTGCAGCCCATGCACTGATCAAGCGCGGCTGGGATTTATATAACCGGCTGGCGATTGTGGCTTACCCGACGCTGGCGTTGATCCGTGGGCATTGTCTGGGTGGCGGTGCCGAGCTGGCGCTGGCCTGCCGCTATCGCATTGCGGTGGATGAAGCGCAAACCAAAATCGCCCTGCCGGAAGTGATGCTGGGCATCGTGCCTGGCTGGGGCGGCATGTTGCGCCTGCCGCAAAAAGTCGGCGCTGGTGCAGCGCTGGACATGATGCTCACCGGCAAAAGCATCGACGCGCGCCGCGCCCAAAAAATGGGATTGGTGGATGTCTGCGTGCCGCCGCGCGTAATGGACAATGCCGCACGCACGCTGGTGAATTCTGGCCAGCCGCCGCGCACGTTGTCGTTTTTTCAGCGCTTGCTGAATGGCCCGTTAAAAAGCATCGTTGCCGCGCAAGCAAGAAAACAAGTCGCCCGTCGCGCACGGCCGGAAAACTATCCCGCGCCGTATGCCATTCTCGACATGTGGGCGAATTACGGTGGCAATGCACTGCTCGTGGCGACAGAAAAACCCACATCGCTCGACGCGCTGATTACATCAACCACGACAAAAAATCTGTTACGCGTATTCTTTTTACAGGAGCGGCTCAAGGGTTTCGGCAAAGCAGCACCCAAATTTATTCCACGCCATGTGCATGTCGTCGGTGCGGGCGTCATGGGAGGCGACATTGCCGCCTGGTGCGTCTTGTCGGGCCTGACGGTCACTTTGCAGGATCAAAACGTGGAACGCATTGCCCCAGCCATTGCCCGCGCAGCGCTGCTGTTCGAGAAAAAGCTGCGCGATAAAAAGGCCGCGCATTTTGCACGTGATCGGTTGATTGCCGATCCGCACGGCGACGGCGTGCGCCAGGCCGATGTCATCATCGAAGCAATTTTCGAAAACCTCGAAGCCAAGCAGAAACTGTTTGCCGATCTTGAGCGCCGTGCCAAACCGGATGCGCTGCTGGCATCTAACACGTCATCATTGCGGCTGGCAGATATCGCCAGTGCGTTACAGCAGACGGGGCGGCTAGTGGGCATCCACTTCTTTAATCCCGTGGCGCAGATGCCACTTGTCGAAGTCGTGGCAAGTGACACTACCTCAACTATTACCGCGCAACAGGCCGCAGCCTTCGTGCGCCGGATAGACAAGCTGCCGCTGCCCGTGAAAGACGCGCCGGGCTTTTTGGTGAATGCCGTGCTCGCCCCTTATCTGAACGAAGCCATGCGCTGCGTTGATGAGGGCATCGCGCCGGAAACCATTGACGCGGCGATGCTGGCCTTCGGCATGCCGATGGGGCCGATCGAGCTGGCCGATACCGTCGGCCTCGACATCGCGCTCGCCGTGGGTCGGCAGCTGGTCGCCGCAGAGATGCAGCCAAAGACGCTGGGTGAACTGGTCGCCGCTGGTCGCCTGGGCAAGAAGAGCGGGCAGGGATTTTATGTGTGGTCGTCAGGCCAGGTGCAAAAAGTATCGGCAGGCATTGTTCCTCTTGGCTTGCTGCAACGATTGCTCAAGCCACTGCTTGCCGCCACGGCCGAACGGGTGGCCGCAGGCGTGGTGCAAGATGCCGACCTGGCCGACGCCGGCGTTATTTTCGGCACCGGTTTCGCGCCGTATACCGGTGGCCCGATGAATTACCGTACCCAGCATCCCGACACCGAGTGAGCGCCTCATAGCCTCGCCGTGACGTCTCACCGCACGTCATTGACTTTACGTGTGGGTGCCACCTTAACCGCGAGATGCTTGCTTTACTACAAACGGCTAGATTCAGGATTGATCGTCCGGTGCAGCGTTTTTACTTCGGCCCGCCAGACACCACCTTGTATACTGACTGCTCGATGAATGCTCGCAATCAGCCACAAGGAAGCCGCTATGACCACTGCAATGAAAATTAATGAAAATTTACTCGCTTCGCCACAGGGCGCACTTGAACTACGCGTGGTGCCGATGCCTTCGGATGTCAATGGCGGGGGCGATATTTTTGGTGGCTGGGTGATGGCGCAGGTGGATATTGCCGGTGGGTTTGCCGCGCAACGCCGCGCTCGCGGGCGCGTGGCGACTGTGGCGGTTACCTCATTTACTTTCAAGCAGCCGATTTCTGTGGGCGATCAAGTGAGCTTTTATACGCAGATTATCCGCGTCGGGAAAACGTCCATCGCGGTGGACGTACAGGTGTTTGCCGAGCGTCACCCCGAAAATCCGGTGATCGTCAAAGTGACCGAAGCGCAATTGGTGTACGTTGCGCTAAATGTCGATGGCAGCAAGCGTCTCGTGCCATCAGAGCCGATGGTGGCTGCGCTTACCCGCGCTTAGTTTTTACCTGGCTCATCTCTGGCTGATTTTTCTTTACCCATGCGCCCCTCTTCCATTTCACTGCCAGCCACTGCAACCGGTACTCGCCACGACTGGCAGACAATCAAAACGTTGTTGCCTTATTTGTGGGCGTGGAAGGCCCGGGTAATTTTTGCGCTGGCCTGCTTGATTACCGCAAAGCTCACCAACATTGCTGTACCGCTGGTGTTCAAAGACATCATCGATTCTTTTACCTTGCCGCGCGAGCAGGCTTACCTTTTGGTGCCAGTCGGCTTGCTCGCCGCCTACGGCGCGCTGCGGTTTTCTACCGCGCTGTTTTCCGAGTTGCGCGAAATTCTTTTTGCTCGTGTCACGCAACAGGCGGTGCGCACCATCGCGCTGCAAGTATTTGAACATCTGCATGCGCTCTCATTGCGCTTTCATCTGGAGCGACAAACCGGAGGGCTTACGCGCGATGTCGAGCGCGGTACGCGCTCAATCAGTTCGCTGATCAGCTACACGCTGTATTCGGTTCTGCCGACATTCGTTGAAATTGTGCTGGTGCTGGGAATTTTGCTCTATCGCTACACGTGGGATTTTGGTCTCATCACGTTCATTACGTTAAGTGCTTATGTCATCTTCACCGTGGTGGTCAGCAATTGGCGCACTCATCTGCGGCGCACGGTGAATGAGCTGGATTCTGCTGCCAATGTGCGTGCGGTCGATAGTCTGATTAATTTCGAGACAGTGAAGTATTTCAACAACGAAGCATGGGAGCGCACCCGCTACGATGAGCAGTTGAAAAAATGGGAGACCGCGCAGATCAAAAGCCAGATTTCGCTTTCCTGGCTTAACCTGGGCCAGTCACTCATCATTGCGGCAGGCGTCAGCCTGATGATGTGGCGCGCGGCAGATGGCGTGGCTGCGGGGCGCATGACCGTGGGCGACATCGTGCTGGTGAATGCCTTTCTGATTCAGCTCTACCTGCCGCTTAACCATCTCGGCGTGCTGTACCGTGAAATCCGCCAGGCGTTGACCGACATCGAGCGCATGTTCGCTCTGCTCGACACCAACCGCGAAGTGCGCGACGCGCCAGATGCTCGTCCTTTGTTTGCGGATGGCAAAATGGCCCCTTGCGCCATTGAATTTGATCATGTCAATTTCAGTTACGACCCGGCACGGCAAATCCTGTTCGATGTGTCGCTAAAAGTCGGCGCTGGCAAGACGGTGGCTGTCGTGGGGCATAGCGGTTCGGGCAAGTCCACGCTCGCCCGGTTGCTGTTTCGTTTTTATGATGTGAATTCCGGTAGTGTCAAAATCAACGGTAATGATTTGCGCGCCCTGCAGCAAGTCTCGCTACGCGCTGCTATCGGTATCGTCCCGCAAGACACGGTGCTGTTCAATGACACGATTTTTTACAACATCCAGTATGGCCGCCCGGATGCGCCGCGTGCCGAAGTGCTGGCGGCTGCACAAGCCGCGCACATTCACGAATTTATCGAGCGCCTGCCTGATGGTTACAACACACGCGTCGGTGAGCGCGGTTTGAAACTTTCGGGTGGTGAAAAACAGCGCGTGGCGATTGCGCGTGCGCTGCTCAAAAATCCGCCCATCCTGATTTTTGACGAAGCCACTTCTGCGCTGGATTCGAAAACAGAAAAAGCCATTCAGGCCGAACTCGACCTGGCCGCTCTTGGGCGCACGACATTGATCATCGCGCATCGGCTGTCCACTGTGATGAATGCCGATGAAATTCTGGTGCTGGATGCGGGCCGCATTATTGAGCGCGGTACGCATCGCGCCCTGCTCGATCAAGGCGGGCTGTATGCGCAGATGTGGGCGTTGCAGCAGCAAGAAAAAAGCGACACAGAAAATACGGTGATAACCGATCCCCTTGCTCCCGCAGGGTGAACGTTCAGAAGCGACATGAGCATTTTTAAAATGTGCATCCCCTGTTTATCGCGGTGTGTTTCAAAATGCCTCGCATGGCTGAGTGTTCTGTTGTTTTTCCTTTCCCTTCCGGCACATGCTGAAAAAATAAATATCGCTGCCGCAGCCGATCTCAAATTCGCGTTGGATGAAATAATCGCCGCATTTCCGCTGAACCCGAGTGCAGATAAGGTGGTGGTGACGTATGGTTCCTCTGGAAAGTTCTTTACGCAGATTCAGCAGGGCGCGCCGTTTGATCTTTATTTTTCTGCGGATATTGCCTTGCCGCGCATGTTGGCAAAAAACGGGTTTGCGGCATCGGATGTCACGCCCTACGCAGTGGGCCGCCTGGTGTTATGGAGCCCTCATCTCGACGCCACAAAAATGACGCTGACCAGCTTGGCGGACCCTAAAATTACGCGCATTGCCATCGCCAATCCGCAGCATGCACCCTATGGTCAGCGGGCGGAAGAAGCGCTGCGTGCCGCAGGCGTGTGGCGGCAGATCGTGCCTAAGCTGGTGTATGGCGAGAACATTGCACAGACTGCGCAATTTGCGCAGACGGGCAATGCGCAGGTGGGGCTGATTGCTTTATCTTTGGCGCTTAGTCCGCCGCTCGCAAAGCAAGGTAGTTATTGGCTCATACCCGATACGCTGCACCAACCGCTGGAGCAGGGTTTCATCATTACCCGGCGCGCGGCGAACAATGCCTTGGCGCGCCGCTTTGCCGATTACCTGCGTACGCCCGCTGCGTGTGCCGTACTGGTTCGATATGGCTTTGCGCTGCCTGGCGAAGCGGTTGTCAAATAGGAAAGGCGACATGTTTTTAACTCCCGGTGATCTCGAAGCACTGTGGCTGACGGTTAGGCTAGCGGCGTGTGTCACGCTGATTTTATTGGTACTTGGCACACCCATCGCCTGGTGGCTGGCGCGTAGTGAAGGGTGGTGGAAAGGCCCGATCACCGCAGTGGTCGCTTTGCCGCTGGTTCTGCCGCCGTCAGTATTGGGGTTTTATTTGCTCTTGGCCATGGGGCCGCAGGGTGTGGTGGGGCAATTTACTCAGGCGCTGGGCATTACGGCTTTGCCCTTTACATTTTGGGGGCTGGTGGTGGCTTCGGTGTTTTATTCGCTGCCCTTTATGGTGCAACCTTTGCAAGCCGCATTTGAATCGCTGGGCGAACGTCCGCTAGAAGTGGCAGCCACCTTGCGTGCTTCACCGCTGGATGCGTTTTTTAGTGTCGCTGTACCCTTGGCGCGCCCCGGATTCATCACCGCGATGGTGCTTACCTTTGCGCACACCGTGGGCGAGTTTGGTGTGGTGCTCATGATTGGCGGCAACTTGCCCGGCATCACGCGCGTGGCCTCGGTGCAAATTTATGATCATGTCGAAGCGCTGGACTACCTGCAAGCGCATCGCTTGTCCGCCGTGATGCTGCTGTTTTCCTTTTTCGTCTTGTTAGCGCTTTACGCCAAACGCCGCCCGCGAAAAATGAAGGGTGTGACATGAGCGGCATTCAGGCAAAGTTTCAACTCAACTGGCCGGGCTTCTCGCTGGATGTTGATCTGGCCTTGCCCGCGCGTGGCATCACTGCTTTGTTTGGCCCCTCTGGCTCAGGCAAGACAACACTTTTGCGTTGCATTGCCGGTCTTGAAAAAACGGCGCAGGGACGGCTGTTGGTGGATGGCGAGGTCTGGCAAGACAATACCCGCTGCGTGCCTGTGCATCAGCGTTCGTTAGGTTATGTGTTTCAAGAAGCGAGCCTGTTTGCGCATCTTTCCGTGCTCGGCAATCTGCGCTATGGCACTCGGCGTGTCGCTGACAAAAGCAGCGTAGCACTGGATAGTGCCATTGAGCTGTTGGGCATAAAAAATCTGCTTGATCGACTGCCTGAGAAGCTCTCCGGTGGTGAGCGACAGCGTGTCGCCATTGCCCGTGCGTTGGCGTTAAGCCCGCGCCTGCTCTTAATGGATGAGCCGCTGGCTGCGCTCGATTACTCGCGCAAACAGGAAATCATGCCCTACCTGCAACAACTGCATCGCGCACTCGATATCCCCGTGCTGTATGTCAGCCATGCGGCGGATGAAGTAGCGCGGCTGGCAGATTATCTGGTGGTCATTGACAACGGCCGCGTGCGAGCCCAAGGCCCCTTGGCAGAAACCCTCACCCGGTTGGATTTTCCGCTACCGCTGGGGGAGGATGTCGGCACGATACTGGACGCCACCGTGGGCGACATTGACGCAGCCTGGCATTTGGCGCGAGTGGATTTTCCCGGTGGCAGCCTATGGACACCCGACCCCGCCCTGCCCATTGGCTGCGCCGTGCGCGTGCGTGTGCTGGCGCGCGATGTGAGCCTGGCCACAATGCCCCCCGAGCAAAGCAGCATCCAAAATGTATTGTGCGGACGGGTGGACGCCATGGCCGATGATGCTCACCCCGGGCTATTGCTGGTGCGCATTCAGGCGGGCTCCAGCCAGTTACTGGCGCGCATAACCCGCCGCGCGGCTGCAGCGCTGCACATAACCATCGGGCAAACCCTCTGGGTGCAGGTGAAAACCGTTGCGCTGATGGCCTAGCACGGTGATATGTGTTATTTGTGAGCTAAAAAAATACGATACGTATTACTCATCGCCGTCTCATCAGCGCCGACTTTTTGGTACGCATGCGAGGCCATGTCTGGCACTTGAATACGCGACTGCGCAAAAGCCCCAACTTTAGGTGTCCTGCCGAACTGTTCGACTTTGACGCCTACGGTATGCTTAGAAAGGTGAAACGTCGTCGGTAATCATTCAAGGAGAATGACATGCACTCAGCTACTACGGTAC
>JAUSMB010000074.1 GCA_030645365.1 Rugosibacter sp. | reverse complement strand
ATGGCCAACACGGCGCGCACCCTGAATCCCCGCATCGAGATCGTCTTGCTTACACACAGCGAGGACGAATCCATGATGCTGCGCAAGGAAGGCATCGGCACGGTCTTTTTTGGTGAGGAAGAGTTGGCCAAGGGCATGACCCGGCATGTGCTAACGCGTTTTCCCCCTCAATCCAGCGACGAGACCCCAGCATCTGCACACACCTGAAACTTGTCGACCCGCCGTCATGTTGTGGTGATCGGCATGCACACCCGCAAGCTGATTGCTTTTAAAAGGAGTACCCGCCATGAACACACAACGTAAACCGGGAAAATTTTGGGTCGTTGTCGCCCTGTCCCTGTTACTGGCAACAAGCTTGGTTCAGGCCGACGAAGTTTCCGTCGCCGTCGCCGCGAATTTCACCGCACCGATGAAGAAAATCACTGCCGAATTCGAGAAAACCAGTGGCCACAAGGTGGCGCTGTCTTTTGGTTCGACCGGCAAGTTTTACGCACAAGTGAAGGCGGGTGCGCCCTTCGAGGTTTTGCTGGCTGCGGATGACGAGACCCCCGGCAAAATGGAACAGGAAGGCCTGGCGGTGAAAGATAGCCACTTTACCTATGCCATTGGCAAGCTGGTGCTGTGGTCAGCCAAAGAATCCTTCGTGGATGACCAGGGTGACCTGTTGAAGCGGGGCAGTTTCGAGCATATCGCGATCGCCAACCCCAAGCTCGCACCTTATGGCGCGGCAGGCATGCAAACCCTCCAGGCGCTAGGCGTTTATGACGCCATCGCACCCAAAATCGTGCAAGGCGAGAATATTGCGCAAACTTATCAATTCATCGCCACGGGCAATGCCCAGCTGGGTTTTGTCGCGCTATCACAAGTGATCGGCGAAGATGGCAAGGTAAAATCCGGCTCGGCCTGGATCGTGCCGCAAAAGTACTACACGCCGATCCGCCAGGATGCGGTGTTGCTGGAAAGAGGCAAGGATAAGATAGCTGCCGTTGAGCTGCTCAAGTTTCTTAAGACGCCTTATGCTGCCAAAATCATCCAATCCTATGGTTACGAGTTGGGTAGGTAAGGGGAAAGTAAGCCATGATGCTCAGCCCTGATGACTGGTCGACAATTCGTCTGACGCTCGAACTGGCGGGACTGGTAACCGTGCTCCTGCTGCTGATCGGCACGCCTATCGCCTGGTGGCTAGCACGTACCGATTCGGCCCTGAAGCGTCCCATCAGCGCCATCGTCACCTTGCCCATGGTGCTGCCGCCCACGGTGCTGGGTTTTTACCTGCTGGTTGCCATGGGTCCGCAAGGCCCGGTCGGGCGGCTGACCCAGGCGCTAGGTATCGGCCTTTTGCCCTTTACTTTCGCCGGGCTGGTCATCGCCTCGATTCTTTATTCGCTGCCTTTTGCTGTGCAGCCCATCCAGCAGGCTTTTGAAGCCATGGGTGAGCGGCCGCTGGAAGTAGCCGCCACACTGCGCGCCTCGCCGCTGGATGCATTCTTCACCGTGGCCTTGCCGCTTGCCCGCCCTGGCTTCATCACGGCTGCGGTGATGAGCTTTGCGCACACCATAGGCGAATTCGGCGTGGTGCTCATGATCGGCGGCAACATCCCGGGCAAGACCCGCGTGGTTTCAGTGCAAATCTACGACCATGTCGAAGCACTTGAATTCACCCAGGGGCACTGGCTCGCCGGTGGTTTGCTGGTGTTCAGCTTTTGCGTGCTGTTGGTGGTCTACCATTTCAACCCGATGGCACCTCGAAAGGCGGCAAATTGAGCATCGAAGCCCGCTTCTCGTTAACCTATCCGACCTCGGCTTCCCCCGCTTTTGCACTGGACGTCGATCTGCAACTGCCAGCGCAGGGAATCACCGCATTATTCGGCCCCTCGGGTTCCGGCAAAACCTCGCTGCTGCGCTGCATAGCCGGTTTGGAGAAAGTTAAAACCGGACATCTCGTCGTCAATGGCGAATGCTGGCAGAAGGCTGGCTTCTTTCTCCCGGTGCATCGCCGCGCCCTGGGTTATGTATTTCAGGAAGCAAGCCTTTTCCCGCACCTGACCGTGCAGGGCAATCTTGACTACGGCGCGATAAGAAGCCAACGTCACCAGGTCACGCCGGTTGATCAGCGCAACATCGTTGAATTGCTGGGTATCGGCCACCTGTTGTTGCGCAAGCCGGAACGGCTATCCGGCGGCGAACGCCAGCGAGTGGCGATTGCCCGGGCATTGCTGGCCGTGCCGAAACTTTTGCTCATGGACGAACCACTCGCCGCGCTGGATTTTGAGCGCAAGCGCGAGATACTGCCCTACCTGGAGCGTCTGCGCGATGAACTGGCCATTCCTGTCCTCTATGTCAGTCATGCGCCCGACGAAGTAGCGCGATTGGCCGATCATCTGGTGGTGATGAAAGACGGCCGGGCTGTTGCCAGCGGCCCGCTGGCCGAGATGCTGACACGGCTCGATTTGCCGATCCGGTTGGGCGAGGATGCCGGCGCGATTCTGGATGCCACGGTCGGGGCCATGGATGCGGACTGGCATCTGGCGCGGGTGGATTTTGCCAGCGGCAGCCTGTGGCTGGCCGACCATGGCGTAGCGGTGGGTAGCCCGGTGCGCGTGCGCGTGCTGGCGCGCGATGTGAGCCTGGCGCGTGAGCAGCCTGGCGGCAGCAGCATTCAGAACATCTTGCCAGGCCGCGTGGATGCCATCGGTCATGACGAACATCCCAGCGCGACCCTGGTTCGTGTTCAGGTCGGCCAGGCCATGCTGCTGGCGCGGCTGACCCGGCGCTCGGCGGCCGCGCTGGGCATCGCCGTCGGGCAAACGCTGTGGGTGCAGGTCAAGTCGGTGGCGCTGCTGGAGTAGCGCTTATTCTTCAATGCGCCAGCGATAACGCGCGCGTGGACCATGTTGCGCGCCAACCAGCCAGGTCTGCTCATCGAAGGTCAGCCAGCCGTCATGTCGCCGGTAGAGCACCGTGGAACTGCGCGTGCCGTAGCTGGGCGACTTGACGAAGGCCGCTGAGAGCATGCGTTCCCATGCCTGTGGGATACCGGTGTTTGGCAGGTGTTCATCGGGATGAATGGCGTCATCCCGCAGCAGGTGGAATAGCGGTCTGTCGTCGGGCAGATCGTCGAGGGCTTGCGTTAACGCCGTCTTGCCAGCGCCGACTTTTGGCCAGGGCGTGTCGAGCAGGTCATTGGAGACGCCATAGATGCCGGGCGCCAGCGGCCGCGCCTCGCCGGCAACATTTGACATCCACCACAGTGACTGGCCATCGCCAAGCAGCAGGTTGTAACCGTTGTAGCGGACGCCGCTGGCGGCGATACGCGCCAGATAATTTTCCGGCGTTTCGTTGCCCGCCAAAAAGCCCGCGACCAATGCGCCGCGCGATGGTAGCTGCTGGTTTTGCGCCGGGTCGCGGTAGTTGGTCAGAGCCGCAAAACGGCCCTGTCGGGTGACACCCAGCCAGCTACCACCGGCTTGCAAATCCCGCCCGGCCAGCACTTGCGGCGCTTCAGCCCAGAAGGCGGCTTGCACAGTCGGCCGTGCAAAAAACTCATCGCGATTGGCCGCGATGACCAGCGGATAATCCGGATGAGCCTGCCAGGCAAGGAGAATCAGGCACATCGGCCAGAACCTTTAATCGACGGGATAGGGCAGGGGCAGGAAACTCAGTCGCTCGCCATCCGGCGCGCCCAGATGAACTTCACCCGCAGCGACAGCACCGCTTTGCACGCTGACCAGGCATTCAAAACCGCCTTCCGGCGAGGGCGCGACGCTGACCAGCGCGCCGCATTGCTGGTCGCCGGTTTCCGGCGCATAGACGTGAGTGCCGGGAATCGCCGAATTTTTCAGGCGGGCGCGGAACATGCGCCGTTTGACCTTGCCCAGGTAATGCGTGCGGGCGACGATTTCCTGCCCCGGATAGCAGCCTTTGGTGAAACTCACGCCGGCTAGCGCCGGGAATTCCAGGTTGAGCATTTGCGGCACAAAAGCTTCCTGCGTCGCCGCGATCACGCGCGGTTGGCCGGCGACGATTTCCAGCCAGCGCCAAGTAGCCAGGCCGACCGGCTTGGCGGTCGCGGTGAGTTCCGGCCAGCGCCGGATGGCCGCGGCTGGTTCAAGCGACATCAGCCAGCGGGTGTCATCCAGCCGGATCAGTTGCCCGCCATCGGTTGCCGCAACGCCTTGAACGGGGAGGGCGCTATCCAGAAAAGTCGGTGCTGGCGAGACGGCGGCGGGAACGGAAATACCGATCAAGGCGCGCTCGTCGGTGGCATCCGTGAGCTTTACCTTGGCGCGCAGCACGTACATCGAGAGTTTTTTGAGCAGCGGCGGCAGGATCTCCTTGGGCAGCAGCAGCAGATAGTCGTTGCCTTCGCGCCAGATCAGGAAAATCGCCAGCAGCCGTCCCTTGGCGGTGCAAAATCCTGCCGTGCGGACGCTGTCAGCTGCCAAGCCCTGGATGTCATTGGTCACCAGATTGTGCAGAAAGCTGGCGGCATCTTCGCCGCTGACGCGGATCAGGCCAATATCTGCCATTGGGGCAATAACCGTGCCATTGCGTGCAGCTTGCAACTCTGCTTCAAGTGCGCCAACGTGTTCAAATTGGCTGGCACTATCCGCCGTAAGGCCTTGATCAGCAAGGAAAGTAGTCCATTCCGGATTCATCGGGCATCATCCATGTGAGGTGTGAGAGGGTGTATTATCGCCCCCCAGCCGAAAATTTTCCGGTTTGTTATTTCTTTCTCATGCGTGTGCTCAAACTGCTGCTGAAATTGCTGTTGATAGCTGCCCTGCTCATGGTGGGAGTTGGCTGGATCGCACTGCGTCCTTTGCCGCATTCCGCTGAGCCCGTGGTATTTTCGATCCCTTCAGGTGCCAGTTTGCGCCTCGCAGCCCGGGTGATTGAATCCTCAGGCATTGATTTGCCTGCCTGGCAATTTGAATTATTAGGCCGACTCTTGGGCCGTGCTGCAAAAATTAAAACGGGCAGCTATGAAGTCGCCGGGCAAACGACTGCACTGCAACTCGTCAATAAACTCACCCGGGGTGACGTCAGCGCAGGAAAAGTGGTGCTTGTGGAAGGGCGCACCTTCAGGGAGTTTCGCGCCACGCTGAATTCAACACCTGATCTAGTACATGATTCAGCAGGATTGTCTGATGCGGAACTGCTTGCCCACATTGGCGCAACCCCAATGAATAACCCAGCCAGCGCTGAAGGCCTCTTTTTCCCTGATACCTACTTGTTCGACAAAGGGAGCAGTGATTTGCATCTACTGACTCGTGCCTACCAAGCGATGCAGCGCCAGCTGGCAATCGCCTGGGAAATCCGTGACAAGACCATACCGTTAAAAAATCCCTATGAGCTCTTGATTTTGGCCTCGCTCATAGAAAAAGAGACCGGTCAAGCCAACGACAGGCCGCAAATCGCCGCTGTTTTCATCAATCGTTTGCGTATGAACATGCCGCTGCAGACAGATCCTGCGGTAATTTATGGGTTAGGTGAACGCTTTGATGGTAACTTGCGGCGTATTGATCTGCAAACAGATACCCCGTGGAACACCTATACTCGTCGCGGCTTGCCACCCACACCTGTTGCCATGCCTGGGTTTGCCGCAATAAACGCCGCAGCACATCCGCCACTGAGTGATAAAGTTTATTTCGTGGCCAAAGGTGATGGTCACAGTGTTTTTTCACGCACGCTGGAAGAACACAATCGTGCTGTAGCAAAGTATCAGAGAGGAAAAAAATAAAACATGCGTGGACGATTTATTACCTTCGAGGGTATTGATGGCGCAGGTAAAAGCACCCAACATGCGTGGCTGGCAGCGCATTTACGCTCGTTAGGGCATGAAGTTGTTGCCACGCGCGAGCCAGGGGGCACACCCTTGGGTGAAAAATTGCGCGGGTTGCTTCTAGCTGAGCACATGCATATTGAAACCGAAGCTTTGCTGATGTTTGCAGCGCGCCGCGAGCATATGGCACAGGTAATCGAACCTGCATTAGCGCGTGGTGCCTGGGTGGTTTGTGATCGGTTTGTCGATGCTTCTTTTGCTTACCAAGGTGGGGGAAGGGGGCTTGCCTGGGAAAAAATTGCCACGTTGCGTGATTGGACATTAGGAGATTTGCAGCCGGATATCACGTTCATTTTCGATGTTCCTGTCGCAACGGCTCAAGAAAGATTAGCGAAAACCAGTAACCAGCCGGACCGGTTTGAGCAGGAAAAAGCAGCTTTTTTTGAGCGCGTGCGTATCGCCTATCACCGTATTGCCGCAGAAAATCCACACCGCGTCACCGTCATTGACGCCACTCAAACGCCTGAATTTATCAATAAATTACTTAAGAAATCAATTGCAAGTATCTGATAATTTTATTAATTATAAAATAATCGACTCACTCTTGGCACAGGGGGTCGAGCGCCTGCCCCATGCGCTCCTGTTTGTTGGACCGCGTGGCGTAGGCAAACGCATGCTGGCCGAAAAATTAGCCACACTATTACTGTGTGAATCCCTTGGCAAGTCCAGCATACAAGTCAACCGGCCTTGTGGTGAATGCGCAGCTTGTCGCTGGATGAAATCCGCAACGCATCCTGATTTTCGGCTTGTAACATCAGACAGTGAAAAAGAAACAGAAGAAGTAGCGGAAGAAACTGAAACTAAAACTAAAACGAAGAGCAACGAAAAAGCCAAAAAACCGGCGGCGAGCAGTATCGGTATTGATCAAATTCGCGCCTTGGAAGACTTTGTATTTACAGGTAGCCACCGCAACGCCCGTCGCATCATCTTGATCACCGAAGCGGAGGCGATGACCATTCCAGCCGCCAATTCACTTCTTAAAATACTTGAAGAACCACCTTCAAGTGTTTATTTTATATTGATTTCAAATAATCAAAAAAAACTGCTGCCCACCTTGCGCAGTCGGTCTCGCGTTGTGCCATTTTCTCGGCCGGATGATCAAACCACAGCACGGTGGCTGGAGCAGGCGGGGCTGGATGCTCAAGCGACGCGCTATCTTGATCTCGCCGGTGGCGCCCCTTTGCGCGTGATGCACTGGAAAAATGACGGTCAATTGGCGGCGATTGATGCCCTCATTGATAGCTTGGCATCTGCCCCTGCTGATCCACTGGTGCTGGCTACTCGCTGGGAGGGTTTGCTGAAATCAAAAACCGAAAACTCATTTCATATGGAAAACCTGGTGGAAGGTGTGCAGTGCTGGCTGTTTGATTTAGCGCTTGAACAAGCTTCCGGTGAAGTCCGCTACCACTGCGGCTGGCCACGGCCAAAGAATATTGCAGCGCTCGATCCGGTGGCATTACTTGCTGGATGGCGCGAAATCAATACTTTTCGGCGTAGCGCACGACACCCGCTTAACCCGCTATTATTTCTCGAGTCCCTCGCTATTCATTATCTGCGCGCTCTGCGCCCAATCCATTCATGACAGAACTCCTCGTTGACTCCCATTGCCATCTTGATTTCCCTGATTTTCAGGGGAATGAGACGACTTATTTGGCTGCAATGCAAGAGCATCACGTCGGTTGGGCGCTTATCGCGGGCGTCACGCTGGAACGCTTTCCCGGCGTGTTGGCGCTTGTTGAGCGCTTCCCCAATCTTTATGCGGGCGTTGGGGTCCACCCCGATACAGAGCAGGGTGAAGAACCTACTGTCGCAACCCTTTTACGTCTCGCCGAGCATCCTAAAATAGTCGCCATCGGCGAGACCGGCCTAGATTATTATCGACTGGAAGGCGATCTGGAATGGCAAAGAGAGCGTTTTCGTACACACATCCGTGCGGCCAAGCTATCAAACAAGCCCCTGATTATCCATACACGAGAAGCGGCAGAAGACACACTGCGTATTCTTCGTGAAGAAAATGCCGGTGAAGCAGGGGGCGTATTTCACTGCTTTACCGAAACACTCGGCGTTGCCAAGGCGGCGCTTGATCTGGGCTTTCATATTTCAATTTCTGGCATCGTTACTTTTAAAAAAGCACAACAAGTCAAAGAGGTTGCCGCTTTTGTGCCGCTGGACCGATTGCTTGTAGAAACAGACTCACCCTATCTCGCCCCTGTCCCGCATCGCGGCAAGCTAAACCAATCTGCCTGGGTGCGCCATGTAGCAGCTGAAGTTGCTCAGCTGCGCGGCATGGCTGTGGATGAACTCGCCCGAGAAACTACGAAGAATTTTTTCAAGCTTTTTATTAAGAGTAATGAATAACTTACTAATATTTATAGCATTCTGTTTTTTTAGTCTAGCGTCTCACGCCGGGGTCTATGACGATATTTTAATTGCTGCACAGAATGACGATAGCGCTACCGTCATGAATTTGATTGACCGTGGCATGGACGTGAATACTGCTGATCCTGCGGGTTCAACACTGCTCATGATCGCAGCACGTAACGGAAACCAGGGTTTAGCCAAGCAACTGATTAAAAGCAAAGCTACGATTAACCACCTCAATCGGTATGGCGATTCAGCTTTAACCCTTGCTGCTTTGAAAGGCCAGATACTGATAGCCACCATTCTGTTAGAAGCAGGCGCAGAGGTTAATCCTGTCGGTTGGACACCACTTCAGTATGCATCTTATGGAGGCCATCGTGAGCTCACAGTGCTGTTGATCAAATCAGGTGCCAAACTCGATTCACCTGCACCTAATCGCCAAACCGCATTAATGCTGGCAGCAAAAAATGGGCATGAAGAGATTGTTCGCCTTTTGATCGCTGCAGGAGCGAATATCAGTTTGCAGGATGCCAATGGAAAAACGGCTCGGGAACTGGCTTTGGAAAACGGGCATACCGATAGTGCACGCTGGCTTTAATTCCTGAAAATATTGAATCTTCGCACGATAACTACACCAATCTATAATTCGCATAATTTGTATTATGTAAACTTAAGTTATTGCAAAGTTTGATAAACAGACTGATTTAATAACCTACCTGGACATAACCCATCTTGACTTTAGAGGGTCCAGCCCACGAGCACCCGAAATCACGCACCTACAATATCCCGATAGGCATGCCATGTCGCATGTCCCAATAACGGAATAATCACAATCATGCCCCAGAGCTGGGTTGCAAATCCTATAGCAGTCAGTGTTACAAGTAAGGCCGCCCATAAAAGCATCGCTGGCAGATTTGCCATGACGGCTCTGACACTGGTCCCCATAGCAGCAATTAATCCTGTGGATCTATCCATGATCATGGGGATAGAAACGGCGGTGAGTAGAAAAACTCCGACAGCGATGACGCCCCCTACAGCGCCATAAGTCAATACAAAGGTAGCGTGCGCAGAAGTGATCCAGCTAGTCTGATAAATAGCGCCGCTTATAGCGGGGAGTTCACCATGAAAATAATTTTTAAAAATTATGGCAGACAACCCGAACCAAATAAAAATAGATAGCACAAGCAGCGCAGCCAGCTTTGCTAAGCGGCGACCGTTTATTCTTAATCCATTCAATGACACATCGAAATTCACCGACTCGCCTGACTCTTTGCGGCGAGATAACTCATACAGGCCAGCTGCCATGAGTGGGCTGACTAGCATAAAGCCGGAAATAGCTGCGGCAAACAAATACAAGTGGTTATTTGTAAATATCACGACCACCCAGCCCATGGCGGTGATAATCAAGCCATGACCCAAGCTCGCTGTCAGGCTATACCGCATATCTGCCCAACCCTGGCCCAACCAACGGAGTGGACTTAAGAGTCCTACTTGTCGAATAGAAATAGCGTGTTCTGCCGGGTGGATGGAAACATTTTTTTCGCGCATGTCAGTCTCCTCAGACTTTAGTTCGAAGTAAAGATGGTCCTCACCTGCTATGCCAGACGGAATGGCTTCCATCTGGCAACTTCATCCTACGCTATTTTCATAATACGAACCATGTTGATAGCAAAAGATAGTAAAAAAAGCCGGGAGCCGGCACCCTGCCCTTACAGAAAACGACGCGGTAGCAAGCCATTTGTCCGTGCTTCTTTTTCTAGTACTTCGCGATCATCCGGGTGAGCAATACTGATCAGTGCATTCACGCGTTCCGGTATGCTTTTCCCTTTAAGGTTAACCATCCCGTATTCAGTCACCACATACATCACATCGGTACGCGGTGTGGTAATTACAGTACCAGGGGGATGTCCCACCACGATACGCGAGCGTGGCTGATCGCCTTTCATGTAACGGGATGAGAGGCACATGAAGGATTTACCGCCTTCTGACATAAAAGCACCGCGTACAAACTGTAGCTGCCCACCAGTACCTGTCCTGTGTTTGAAGCCTGCACTCTCGGAAGCTACCTGCCCCATCAAATCAATCTGCATCGCATTGTTAATGGAAACCACCTTGCGGTTACGCGCAATATTTTCTGTGAGATTCGTCTCATTAACGGGCAAACTCATGCACATTTCATTGCCGTCAATAAAGTCATACATGCGCTTTGTTCCCATAGCGAATGTGAAAACTATCTTGCCGCGATAAGTGTTTTTATACGCACCGGTCACTTTGCCTGCCATCACCAGATCGACCATGCCATCAACAAACATCTCCGTATGCACGCCAAGATTCTTAACAGGCGCATGGGCCAAGGCGCCGCAAACCGCATTGGGCATGCCACCGATACCAATCTGCAGACATGCACCATCTTCTATTTCCGGAATGATCAGGTTTGCTACTTTGATATCAACATCAGTCACCGGGGCACTGGGTAATTCCGTCAAAGGGGCGTTATCACCTTGAATAACGGCATCGACTTCAGAAATATGAATGACATTTTCCAAGCCGTAACATGTGGGTAGTGCAGTGCTGGTTTCTACCACGATGCGACGGGCCTTGTCGCATAGGGCGCGTACATAGCAGTTCGATGCACCGAAGTTGAAGTAACCGTGTCGATCCATGGGTGTAGTTTTAATGACGGCAATATCCACATCCAGATAATCCTGATACAACCTTGGCCCTTCGCCAAAATTAAAGGGAATATAACTGGCCACACCGTTGTCATACAGCTTGCGGTCCTGCGCTGAAAAATGCCAGCTCTCACCATGAAAATGTTGTTGCTCAGGATCAACCTCTAACACCCTGCGTGGCTTCGTGGTCAGGATGCTTCTGATACGGACATCCTCTAGTTGAAGTTTGCGTTCTGCCAATGCAGCATCAAACATGTCTGGCTGATTAATCGAGGCGCCGTAATCGACAGACCAACCTGATTGAACGATATTGGCAACAACTGCTGCAGTTACCGTTTTTTCTTGTAGCATTTTTTGCAGATCCATTCCGATGCCCCTTGAAATTAGCTGTTAATTTAACCTGAAAACTTGTTTCGGTACCACTTCGCTTTACTGTATCAAGCGATCTCGCTTGTTAGTTTTTCAATCGCCGCAAGCCCCATGGCACAGTACTGCTCATTTCGCTGCCAAGGTTCAGTGGGGACAAGGCGGCTCAGTAGCCTGACGTCAGGTGCAGGCTCTGGCTGCCACGTTTCTAGCAGGAGACCTACGGCATCGGGCGCATTGCACACCAATAGCACATCACATCCTGCTGTCCATGCCGCATTCGCCCGGTCGAAAATATTGCCCGCCACACTGGCGCCTTCCATGGAAAGATCATCGCTGAAAATAACACCATCGAAGGCAAACTCCTGCCGTAATTTATTAATCCATATCGGAGAAAAACCAGCCGGACGGGAATCAATTTGCGGATAAATCACATGCGCAGGCATGATGGCGTCCAGCGCAAGGTGCCGATACGGCATCAAGTCGTCGCGCATGTCAGCCAACGCACGCTCATCCACTGGAATAGCCACATGTGAATCCGCTGCAACCCAGCCGTGGCCAGGAAAATGCTTACCGCAACAGCGCATACCCGCCGACTGCAATCCGTTGATCAGCGCACCAGCAAGTTCAATCACCGCTTGGGGGTCGCGATGGAAGGCACGGTTACCAATAACCCCGCTCCGCCCCCAATCAAGATCAAGCACAGGCGTAAATGAAAAATCAACCCCACACTGCCGCAGTTCAGCGGCAAGTAAATAACCGATGGTACGCGCCGCTTCACAAGCGCCTATTGCATCGGTATCCCACAAAATCCCCAACTTTTGCATGGCGGGTATCAGGCTGAAATCATCCCGGCAGCGTTGCACGCGCCCACCTTCGTGATCAATGGCAATCAAGAGTCGCGGTGTGCGTAGCGCATGAATTTCCGCACACAACTCTGTCAGCTGCTGGCAATCGCGATAGTTGCGCGTAAAAAGTATCACTCCGCCAACTAGCGGATGTATCAGCCGCTCAGCATCTAGCGTAGTCAGTGCATAGCCTTCAATGTCTATCATTAAAGGTCCAAGAGGTTGTGCTGAAAGTGTTTTCATAGCGTTTCCAATAAAACAAATGCGACGGCGTAATCGTGTTCGTCACTAATTGAAAGATGGGCCGTCATATTTCGCTGGGCAAAATAAGCGGCAAGTGATGGAGAAAAAAAAAAGCCGGGTTTGCCAAGTGCATCATGTGTGACACTGATTTCAGGCAAAACCAGAGGGGAACGTATGCCGGTACCCAGTGCCTTGCCCAGGGCTTCTTTGGCAGCAAATCGTTTAGCAAGCACGCGGGCCGGATCTTGACTGGCAATGCAGGCAGCACGCTCATCGGGCGCTAAAATCTTTTGCAAAGCCCGTTCGCCATGGCGCTGCCATAACTCGGCCATGCGTTTGATTGCAACGATGTCAGTACCTATGCCAAAGATCATGGTTAATGCATGCCATTGATCAGATTTTTCATTTCACGCACTGCTTCGCGCATGCCCACAAAAACAGCCCGGCTAACAATGGCATGACCAATGTGCAATTCGCGAATACCCGATAGCGCGGCAATAGGCTGTGTGTTCACGTAGTTAAGTGCATGTCCTGCGTTTAGCCGTATACCCGCAGCAGAAACCGCTTCACCGGCTACACGAAGTTTAGTCAACTCAGCCTTGACGGCCTGGCTTTCTTCATCACGTCCCTGCGTGTGAAATGCTCGCGCATAGGGCCCGGTGTGGAGTTCACACACATGCACACCAATACGTGCCGCAGCAGCAACCTGAGCCAATTCAGCATCAATAAAAACGCTGGTTTGAATACCCGCCTGGGCCAGACGAGAAACAACCCCGTGTAGTCTCTGCTCCTGTTCAACAATGTTTAATCCGCCCTCGGTCGTGACTTCATGCCGCCCTTCAGGCACCAGCATGGCTATTTCAGGTTTGATGGCACAGGCAATGGCAATCATTTCTTCGGTTGCAGCCATTTCAAGGTTTAATTTGATGTGTGTGAGCTCACGCAAGCGGCGCACATCGTGATCCTGAATGTGCCGCCGATCTTCGCGCAAATGTACCGTGATGCCGTCCGCGCCACCAAGTTGCGCTTCAACCGCTGCCCAGACCGGATCTGGCTCATAAGTTTGTCGCGCCTGACGAATCGTGGCGACATGATCGATATTCACGCCCAGCTTAATCACAGTTCCTGTAGCTCCATAAAAACCCGCCGCGATTGCAATGGTTTTCCTCCCAGATGATGCGCAATCAGTTGGCGCATCAACATCTTGCTCTCCATCCGTGTTTGCGGATCGGTATAGTCGTCCGCCATCATGTCGAGCAGCGTTTTACCATGTAAAACACTTATATTCGCCGTATCACCAGCGCCGACTTTTCGGACCGGCCCGCGCTCAACCTGAAAAGCATATTGTTCTTGTGCAATGATTTGATCACCCGTGACTGCCTCGCGGTCCAGCGTCAAACCATAGCCTAATTCCTTGAGCAGCGTCTTCTCGAATCGTCTCAACTCGGGCGCATCTGCCCCTCCGAGAGCCAGCGCATGCAGTGCCGCACTGTAAGCGTCGAACAGCACACCATGCGGATCTTCTCGTGGCAACATCTTGACTAAAAGCTCATTGAGATAATAGCCCAGCAGCAAGCAGCGCCCACCTAGCAATGGCATGCCGCCTATCCATTCGGCCTTGGCGAGTGTTTTGACCTCCCCTGCCCCAAACCAGCCAAGCTCTAGTGGCTGGAATGCCATCAACAATCCGCGCAATGCGGAACGTGGCCGTCGTGCACCACGTGCCAGCAGCGCCAAACGCCCATGATCGCGAGAAAAAACATCAACAACCAAACTGGTTTCGCTATAAGGATAAAGGTGCAACACAAAAGCACGTTGCTCATCAATGCGTTGCTTCCCACTCACCGGATTACTCGTAGCCCAAAGACTTCAAGGCGCGTTCGTCATCGGCCCAACCAGTTTTTACCTTGATCCAGGTTTCCAACCAGACCTTGCCGCCAAAAAGTTTTTCCATGTCTTTGCGGGCATCAGTTGAAATACGCTTGAGCCGCTCGCCCTCCTTGCCAATGACCATCACTTTATGGGCTGATCGATCAACAATGATCGCCGCAAAAATACGCCGTAAATCGCCCTCCTGCTCAAATTTCTCAATCTCGACCGCCAAGCCATAAGGCAGCTCTTCGCCAAGATTGCGAAATAGTTTTTCGCGCAGAATTTCCGAAGCGAGAAAACGTTCGGATCGATCCGTGATGTCATCCGCCTCAAACACCGGAGGCATCACCGGCAAATAAGTGGCTACAGCAGATAACAATGTCTCCGTACCCACGCCTTTTTCGGCAGATAGCGGGACGATCTCGCTAAAGGTGTGCAGAGCTGAAATTTGTGCGATAAATGGCAGCAATTTTCCTTTATCTGCCAACCGGTCGATTTTATTAATTACCAAAATGACGGGCTTTTCTGCTGGCAGCATGGCCATCAGTGCTTCTTCGCCTACGCCCCAGCGCCCGGCTTCAATCACCAGCAAAATCACATCGACATCGGCGAATGACGAAGTGACGCTTCGATTCATCAGTCGATTAAGTGCATTTGTGTGCGATGTTTGAAAACCTGGTGTATCGACAAAAATAAATTGATTGTCAGCAGTGGTCAACACACCGTGAATGCGATGTCGCGTGGTTTGTGCCTTCTTTGAGGTGATACTTACTTTGGCGCCCACCAGGCGATTCATCAGCGTGGATTTACCCACATTGGGGCGGCCAATTACGGCTAAATAACCGGTACGAAAGTTTTCATTCATTTTTTTATTGGATCAATCCGGGTGAGCACTAAACGCGCGGCTTCCTGTTCAGCGATACGCCGGCTACTGCCTTTGCCAACGCACAAAATATTCAGCGCGGCAACAGCACATGACACCTCAAACTCCTGTGCGTGCGCTTCGCCATGCGCGTTGATTAAAGAATAGCTTGGTAAAGATAATCGGCGCCGTTGCATTAATTCTTGCAAGGTGGTTTTAGGATCTTTCCCTGATTTTTGTGGATCAATACGTAAAATCCAGGGAACAAAAAGGCGGTCAATCACCTGTTGTGCGGCAATAAACCCTGCATCCAGAAATACTGCCGCGAAAACCGCTTCCAAGGCATCGGCTAGTGTTGATGGGCGGCTAGAACCACCACTTTTCAGCTCACCCTCACCCAAGCGCAAATGCTCCCCCAGGCGAATGCTCAGTGCGATTTCAGCAAGGGTTTCTTGACGCACCAGGCTCGCCCGCAAACGAGACAGCTCACCCTCGTTACATTCTGCGTAGCGCAGAAACAAAGCGTGTGCAATAGCGCAATTAAGTATCGAATCGCCAAGAAACTCAAGCCGCTCATTGTGTGGCACACCAAAGCTTCGGTGCGTCAACGCCTGCCGGAGAAACTCAGGACGGATAAATTGATGTCCCAGTGAATCTTCTACGGCTTTGAGCTTCATTTCTTCGCGCTACTACCCTCAAAATCAAAGACCAGGCTAACGTTATAAAACAAGGGAACTTTCTTTGTATAGGCAAAAGAAATAACTAATTCGCCGCCTTCCTTGCTGACATCAATATCTTGTCCGGTCACGCTTTTAATGATGTCAATATCAGCACGCTTATCGTATGCCGCACGCACATCCGGTATTGCTGCTTCCTTTAGATTGCTATCCATTGCGGTCGCCTTGACGACCTTGATAATCTTCCCGTACTCAATCCATTCAGGCAACACCTTCATTGTCAGCAAAGCAAGCAGCGCAAAAATCACGCTGCCTATCATCATGCCATTGAGGCTAACACCCCGTTGAAATTTCATTTTCTCTCCTAGTGAAAAGAGCCAATACGCTGTAAATCGCTAAAATTAAACCAGATAAAAAATGCTTTTCCCACCAGATTTTTATCCGGCACAAACCCCCAGAAGCGACTGTCTTGGGAATTATCGCGGTTATCACCCATGACAAAATAATGGCCTTTTGGCACTTGGCAACTCACGCCATCATTATTGTAGTGGCATTGGTCATTACCCGGAAAGTTCACAATCGGTCGCACATAACCAGGCGCTTCAGGATCGATAATCACCGCGTGCTGCACTTCGCCCAAAGTCTCTTTAAAACGTGGCGTGTAATACAAGCGGGCTGGGTCCAGATAGTCACCCGCGCTTTCATGTTTTATTTCTTGGCCGTTAATCGTCAACTTTTTGTTGCGATATTCAATGCGATCTCCCGGCAGAGCAACTACACGCTTGATGTAGTCCAGCGAAGGATCGGGCGGATACCGAAACACCACCACGTCACCTCGTTGAGGGCTGTTGAGTTCTACTACTTTCTGATTGATTACCGGTAAGCGAATACCATAGGTGAACTTATTCACCAAAATAAAATCACCTACCGCCAAGGTAGGAATCATCGAGCCAGAAGGGATTTTAAAAGGTTCAACGAGGAAAGAACGAAGTACAAAAACAGCCAGAATAACCGGAAAGAAACTGCCGCCATACTCAACCCACCAAGGGTCTTTTACATCAGCAGGTCGCTTTTTTCTGGCCCAAAAATGGTCAAATGTCCAAAGAATACCTGTAAAAATGACAAATAAAAATAAGATCAAGGCAAAATTCATGAAGGCTCCGCGAAGCTGTGTCGACTGAAATAAGAAACTACAAAAAATAGGCTACGACCACGGATGCTGCAACTCTCGGCAATCAGAAAAAGATTATTTATCGCCAACACGCAGCACGGCAAGAAAGGCTTCTTGAGGAATTTCTACCCGACCTACTTGCTTCATGCGCTTTTTTCCTGCCTTTTGTTTTTCCAACAACTTCTTCTTTCGTGAAATATCGCCGCCATAGCATTTGGCCAGTACATCCTTGCGCATGGCTTTAACGTTCTCACGCGCAATGATGGTAGCGCCAATCGCTGACTGAATCGCTACATCGTACATTTGACGTGGAATCAGCTCGCGCATTTTAGCTGCCAGTTCGCGCCCGCGATAAGCCGCATTAGCGCGATGAACGATCAAGGAAAGTGCATCCACTTTTTCAGCATTGATCAAGATATCAAGCTTGACAACATCGGCGACACGGTATTCTTTGAACTCATAATCTAGTGACGCATAACCACGCGAGACAGACTTCAGCTTGTCAAAAAAATCCATGACCACCTCGGCCATAGGCATCTCATAGGTAAGTTGAACCTGCTTGCCGCGATAGGCAATATTGATCTGACGCCCACGTTTTTGCTCGCATAGGGTAATGACTGCACCGAGATATTCCTGTGGTACAAAAATAACATTGGTAATAATGGGTTAGCGAATTTCTTCGATCTTCTGCAGTTCGGGCAACTTGGCAGGATTTTCTACCAGAATCTCTTCGCCATCGCGCAGACGCACTTCGTACACCACGGTGGGTGCGGTGGTAATTAAATCCTGGTCGAATTCACGTTCTAGCCGCTCTTGCACAATTTCCATATGCAAAAGCCCTAAAAAACCGCAGCGAAAGCCAAATCCGAGTGCTTGTGAAACCTCCGGTTCATAGTGCAAGGAAGCGTCATTCAGGCGAAGTTTTTCGAGCGCATCGCGCAGTGACTCGTATTGATTTGACTCTATCGGGTAAAGACCAGCAAAAACTTGCGGCTTGATTTCTTTAAAGCCTGGCAAAGCTGCCGCTGCGGGACGATCAACCAGCGTAATGGTATCGCCGACTTTTGCGGCATCAAGTTCTTTGATGCCGGAAATAATAAAGCCCACCTCACCCGCTTTTAATTCAGGTCGGGGCAAGGCTTTGGGGGTAAATACGCCCACTTGCTCACACAAATGCGTACTGCCTGTAGCCATCAGCAACAGCTTGTCTTTTGCTCTGAGCATGCCATCAACGACACGCACAAGCATCACCACACCCACATAGTTATCGAACCACGAATCAATAATCAACGCTTTCAGGGGTGCATCCAGTTGTCCCTTAGGCGGAGGAATTCGTGCAATAACGGCCTCTAAGACGTCGTCCACACCCAAGCCGGTTTTCGCTGAGCACAGCACCGCCTCAGTCGCATCAATCCCGATAACATCTTCAATTTCCTGCCGGGCGTTATCCGGGTCAGCTTGCGGTAAATCAATTTTGTTTAAAACCGGCACCACCTCAACCCCGAGCTCTAGCGCGGTATAGCAGTTGGCGACCGTTTGCGCCTCAACCCCTTGTGAGGCATCCACGACCAGCAATGCGCCCTCGCAGGCTGATAGCGAACGGCTCACTTCATAAGAAAAATCAACGTGCCCCGGTGTGTCAATCAAGTTGAGGTTATAGGTTTGACCATCTCGCGCCTTGTAACTTAAGGCGGCAGTTTGCGCTTTAATGGTGATTCCGCGCTCTCGCTCAATATCCATTGAGTCAAGAACTTGAGACTCCATTTCGCGGTCTGACAAGCCTCCGCATTTATGGATAATGCGATCAGCCAGCGTGGACTTGCCGTGATCGATGTGAGCAATGATAGAAAAATTACGGATGTGATTCATAAAGAACCAATAAAAAAGGCGCCCAAGAAACACACCGAGCACCTTTGAAGCTTTAAAAAAGAGTCCTGATTTTAACGGAAAGCGTTCAAATACTCACGGACTTTCGCGCTATCAAGGAAATAATGGCACAGCATCTGGCCTTCCAGATCAAGCAAAACCGGCACTAGTTCATCATATTCAGCAACCAATGCCGGATCTGCATCAATATCAATCACGTCGATACCAAAGTTGATTACACCCGTCTCGCCGCGAAGTGCATTTAATGCGACCAGCATGTCATCACACAGATGGCAATATGACCGATGCAACAACCGCAGGGTTGGGTTAATTATTGGCTGCTCCTTTGATAATGACAAAGGTTTGTGCTTCACCGCGCCGCACGAGCAACGTGATGGACTCTATCTTACTGACCGCTGCGATAAGCTCATTAAATTGTGCGACCGTCTTGAGCTCAATCTGGGTTCCCTTGTGTATGAGCGAGAGCAAAATATCCCCCGGCCGCAAATCCGTGCGCACCCCGGCACTCGTCACCTCTTCGACGATCAACCCACTGGGAAGACCTGCAGCACGCTTTTGTTCTGCTGACAATGCAGACAACACCAAACCTAAACGATTAGTCTTGGTGGGCTCGGATGCTTTGCGGCCATGCTTGGTTACCGGTTTCCCATCTTCAGGAATTTCGCCCATCGTGACTACCACATCCATGGCGATCCCTTTACGCCAGAGCTGCACGGGCACTTTGCTGCCCGGTTTGGTTGCGCCCACCTTGCGGGGTAATTCGCTAGACTCGGTGACAGGCTTGCCATCAAACTTGAGAATAATGTCGCCTGGCGCAATACCGGCTTTATCTGCTGCGGCACCTTTTTCTACCGAGGCAACGAGCGCGCCTTGTGCTCTTCCCAAGCCAAAAGATTCTGCCAGATCTTTACTCACCTCTTGAATCACCACGCCCATACGGCCACGGCTCACGCGTCCATTTTGTTTGAGCTGGGCTTGAACTTCCATAGCAATATCGATCGGAATAGCAAAAGACAAGCCCATGAATCCGCCTGATCGTGAATAGATCTGCGAATTGATCCCCACAACCTCGCCCTTCATATTGAATAAAGGCCCACCAGAATTACCTGGATTAATCGGTACGTCGGTTTGAATAAAAGGCACAAAGTTTTCTTGCGAGAGAGAACGCCCTTTCGCACTCACGATACCTGCTGTAACAGTATTCTCAAATCCAAAAGGAGATCCAATGGCCACAACCCACTCGCCGACTTTCATTTTTTCTGGATCACCCAATCGCGTAAAGGGTAACTTTGTGGCTGCAATTTTGATTAAAGCGACATCGGTGCGTTTATCAGCGCCCAGGACTTTGGCTTTAAATTCTCGCTTATCTGTGAGTTTTACCGTCACTTCATCAGCACCGTCAACGACATGGGCATTGGTCAAAATATACCCGTCTGCACTGATGATAAAACCTGAACCTAAAGACTGGTTTTTGTATTCACGCGGCTGACCAGGTTGATCAGGCCGCCCTTGTTCCCCTGGCATGCCAGGAATTTGGCCGGGGAAAAACCGCCGAAAAAATTCTTGTGCGGGGTCATTTTCATCAAAGGGAGAAAGCTGTGCCTGCGCGCTTTGTTTGATGATTTGCGTCGTACTGATATTCACAACCGCCGGGCCTTGTGCCTCAACCAGATCAGTGAAATCAGGTAATTCTCGTGCCTGACTTGAGGCGGATAACAAAGCAGATAAAGTCACTGCAAAAACCAGACAAAGATTCTTCATTTCCAAGTCCTGCTCCTTTAAGGTTTTTCGAAAAATGTTATTTCTTGGTGTAGTTTCTGTAAAGAAAAAGGGGATTGCATCAACTGATGATCGCCATGAAAACGTTGCTCGTGATACCGTAATAATAAAAAAGCAAGCGTTAGCCCAATCAGCATACCTACGGAAGCTGCACCATCACCCGATAGCCATTGACCCACCACCGCACCACTGATAATGAGTAGCAGGGGAATGCCATACGATGCTAGCGCCGCGCGAAAGACTGTGCCTTCAGCAACCGCCAAGCTGACACGATCACCCACATGTAAATCCAGCGTATTGCTTACAAGGTAACGACGTGGTTGATTTATTTGGCTCAGCAAGCCTGTTGAGCATCGTGCAGGATTGGCGCAGTGATCACACGTGGCAGGCCTGGCCGATACTTCAACCCAGACTTTGTTATCACTTATCACCGCCACCACGCATGCCTCGCATTGCATCATTTTTGCCTCCACTCAATACCATCACCTAGCTGTTTAAGCGCGAGGGCTGGTACTTCTCCCATCACTACCAAATAATGCTGTGGAGTCTGCCGACGATACACATTCAGCGCACCCATGCTGGACAAGACTGCCGGGCTGCTTTGCTCTGCTCCATCGGGTTTAGCACGTGGTTCAATAAATGCAGAAATGGTAGCCACGCCATCTGAAAATAAAATGTGCAATGCAGACTTTTCGGAACCAGACTGGCGCTTCATTGCATGGATGCGTCGAAAACCGGGGATTTTCTTGTGAAATACCCAGCCCAAATCTTCCGGTACAATTTCTGTCGTGGTAATTTTCTGTACTTGCAGGCCCTCAGTAGGGAAGCGCGGCTTTAATGCTTGAGGTGGTAATGTGCCACCAATAACGACTTGAGTGAAACTGAAAGAGTCCAGCGTTTCACCATGCCCACCCAAAACCACGGCTCTCAACAATAAACCACTGGCATTGTCTAGCCAAAACTCATGTCCATAACGCAAGTCGTCACGAGGATCTAAAACGATGACGCGACTATTGATGCCGGCAACACGGCCTTGGCCAGCGGAACGAATCGAATAATTGTCCTTCAAGCGACTCATTCCAGCAGGCAATAGCGCAGGAAATCGACGGTGTGTTGAACGGGTTTCAACAATCAGACGCTTCTCAATGGGAAAAAATCTGATTGTTTCATCCTCGTTACGAATCATTTCACGCGGGCTGCCATCGAGTACTTCTATCCGTTCCAGGTCGCGGCCATCCATCCAGGCATGCGCTATGCGCGAAGTCTCCATCCGGTCAGCGCTACGGTAAACAAACACACCTTCGTAGGTTAGCTGGCGAGAAGCCTGCGCCATTCGCTGCAAAGCCATCAGGTTATTCTCGGCTTGAGCAAAAGTCGGCGCTAGCAATACGGCGGCTGTAGCAATTACGGCAAAGAGGTAACCGCCTCGAGCACGCAAAAGTTCCATTAGCGATTAGTATCCAAAACTGACACAGCACGAATATGATTTGCACCGTCAACTAGCGCCCCGCCCTCATAAGCTTGATGCGCCATGAGATATTCCTGCAACCGCGCGGCTTGTTTTGCATCGGCGACGGTGGATAAAGCCGGTGCCGAAACACGAGACGTGACAGCCTTATTACCTGTGGTACTGGAGGGCACAATTGCCAGGACGGGTACAGTTGGGGAGATGATCGACTGGTTAGCCGCGATCAATGAGCCAACAGGCAATTGAACTGGAGCCAGGGCAACCCATGCCACTACGGCAACACCTGCCGCAGAAGCCGCAAGTGCCATGATAGGGCGTTGCCAGTGGCTAGCACTGCGCTTCGGGTGGGGCGATAATATCGTGGGCTCCAGCGATAGCGCAGCCATCACTCGGCGGCTTACATCAATCGTTAAGTCAGGTTCATGCCGCATGGCATCCCCCATAACATGGTAAAGACACCAAATATTTTTTTGTTCCTTGTCGCGCGATAAAGTCGACACCACACCATTGGCCTCATCGGCTTCGAGCTCTCCATCCATCAAGGCGGAAATATGTGTTTTCATTGCCTTATCCTCGCACATTTACTACAAACAACAAAAAAATCTCTGGGTTACCAACGCTTCTCGGCCGTCGTATCAAGCAAAGGCCGCAACTTCAATGCAATCGCATCGCGTGCACGAAAAATTCGCGAGCGCACTGTACCAATCGGGCAATCCATCACATCAGCAATTTCTTCATACGACAAGCCTTCAATTTCACGTAACGTCAAAGCGGTGCGCAAATCTTCGGGCAGGGTTTCCACGACGGCATTGACTGTTTCGCCAATTTGTTTGGTCATGAGCAATCGCTCAGGAGTTTCATTATTTCGCAGCAATTCAGGTTCATCGTAATTTTCAGCATCTTCACCATCTGTTGTTGAGGTCAGCTGTGCTCGTCTGCCATGAGTAACCAGCCAGTTTTTAGCTGTATTAACGCCAATCCGATACAACCAGGTATAGAAAGCACTATCGTTACGAAAGTTTGGCAGCGCCTTGTATGCGCGAATGAAACTGTCTTGCACAATATCTTCCACCTCCGCCGGATCACGCACCATGCGCGACACCAGCCGCGCAAGCTTGCGCTGATACTTGGTGACCAATAATCCGAAAGCTTGCTTGTCGCCAGCTTGGACACGTTCAACAAGTATCCGATCTGCTTCACGATCTCCCATGGGCTTTGTGCTTTGATTCCGCTTAAAAACAAAATTTTGCAGCCAATCTGTCTGCTGGTCAGTATATCAAGCCAATCTGCCCATTTCATGTTGAGTGTCCTATGTATCCACCACGCTTGTGCAACCCTGGTAATCCACTGGCTTCAATAAACCATTACTGAGAACAGAGACTTTATTGTGGCTGAATAGTTCCCCGCTTGATGAATGATATAGTTCCGCCCCATGAAACAAAAAGCACAGAAGGAACAAAAGGCCATCATGTACTTTGATGTCCTCATTATCGGTAGTGGACTCGCGGGCCAGTCATTGGCACTTCGCTTGGCAGATACCCATCGTGTGGCGCTAGTAACAAAAAAAACACTGGGAGACTCAGCTTCTGCCTGGGCACAAGGTGGCATAGCTGCCGTCCTGGATGAAGGCGATACTGTTGATGCGCATATTGCCGATACGCTGACTGCGGGCGCTGGTTTATGCGATCCCACTGCAACACGCTTTGTTGTCGAGCATAGCCATGAAGCCATTGACTGGCTCATGGCCCGCGGTGTGCCTTTTACTCGCGACGACTCATCCTTTGGATTTCATCTCACCCGCGAAGGCGGTCATGGGAAACGACGAATCATTCATGCGGCCGATGCGACAGGCAAAGCCGTGCAGAACACGCTTACCGATCAGATCCGACAGCATCCGCAGATCACCGTCTTAGAGCAGCATATTGCGGTAGATCTTGTTACCTCCAGCCGACTCGAGGCAAACCCTAATCGCTGCCTGGGTGCCTATGTGCTTGATATTCAGAACGACGCTGTCGTCACCATCGGTGCTGACCATACCGTATTGGCAACAGGTGGGATTGGGAAGGTTTATCTTTACACGACCAACCCCGATACTGCAACGGGAGACGGCGTTGCTATGGCCTGGCGTGCAGGTTGTCGGGTTGCCAATATGGAATTCGTTCAATTTCATCCAACATGCCTGTATCACCCTCACGCCAAATCTTTTCTGATTTCTGAAGCCTTGCGCGGCGAAGGCGGTCTGCTGCGCTTACCCGACGGCACCCGCTTCATGCCTAATTATGATCCGCGCGCTGAGTTAGCCCCACGCGATATTGTCGCGCGCACCATCGATTTCGAGATGAAACGCCATGGCGTGGATTGCGTTTTTCTTGATATGACGCATAAACCCGCGAATTTTCTCAAAGAGCACTTTCCCACCATCTATGCACACTGCCTGGCTCTCGGTATTGATATCACCAAAGAGCCCATCCCTGTTGTGCCTGCCGCCCACTACGCTTGCGGCGGGATTGTGACTGATATGGGAGCGCGAACCGATTTACCCGGCCTGTATGCGATTGGTGAAACTACCTTTACCGGGCTGCATGGCGCGAATCGACTCGCCTCAAATTCCTTGCTGGAATGCGTGGTTTTTTCAGCCGCAGCAGCGCAATCTATCAGGGAAACCACACCCAAGCCTAAGCTCACCTTGCCGCAGTGGGATGAAAGTCGCGTGCGCGATGCCGATGAAGAAATTGTTATTTCGCACAATTGGGCAGAATTGCGCAGATTCATGTGGGATTACGTCGGTATCGTGCGTACCAATAAACGCCTGGAACGTGCGATGCATCGCATCATCCTGCTGGAAAAAGAAATCAGCGAATACTACGAAAATTTTCGCATCAGTAACGATCTCATTGAACTGCGTAATCTGGTTCTGACTGCCCGTCTCATTGTGAAAAGCGCGCAATGTCGCCATGAAAGTCGCGGGCTGCACTTTAGCCGTGACTATCCTGAGACATTGCCACGCGCGCTGGATACTGTTCTTCATCCTTATCAACACGGATGAAAAGGATGGATAGGTTATTGTTTAGGCGGAAATTTCTTAATACGCCAACGTAGCCAAAGACATAACTGACGAAAGTCTTCTGCCGAAAGGCTATCCTTGAGCAAGACCAGCGATTTCAAACGATTTTTTTGCCGGTAAAGCAAGATAACCAAGAATGGCAAAACAGTCGTATGTGGGTGCAAAACCATGTCATTTGTTGCGATACTCGCCGTATCGCCAACGCCACTCACCAATAGCGGATTCAAGAATTTTTCAATTCGGTTATCGCTATGCAAAGTGAGCGTGGTTGTGCTTTTTTCTGCTGCTGCCATGCCCACTTGTTTCATCCATGAGAAACCAGTCAACAATAACAAAGCCCCTTGCAACACGCTGGAGATATTGCTGCTTAAAACGATACAGACCGCAACAACATGCGCAAGCCACACCAAGCGCCTCAAAAAATAAGATGGCCTGACATGAATAGAAATCTTTGCGACAGGCTTCATCGCAATGAATAGCTAAATTTTTTGAAAAATAAGTGTGCCGTTCGTGCCACCGAAGCCAAAATTATTTTTCATCGCGACATCAATTTTCATAGGCCGCGCGGTGTTGGCACAGTAATCGAGATCGCATTCAGGGTCTTGGTCGAAAATATTGATCGTCGGCGGGCTGATCTGATGATGAATTGCCAGCACAGTAAAGATTGACTCAATCCCCCCTGCCCCACCGAGCAAATGTCCGGTCATCGACTTGGTGGAATTAACCACTAACCGCTGGGCAACATCATGACCAAAAGCCAATTTAATGGCTTCGGTTTCATTTTTATCACCTAGCGGCGTTGAGGTGCCGTGGGCATTCAAATATTGCACATCATCCGCATTAACGCCCGCGTTTTTCATGGCGTTTTGCATGCTGCGCTTAGGGCCATCCGTATCGGGCGCGGTCATGTGAAAGGCATCTGCGGCCATGCCAAAACCGGTGAGCTCGGCATAAATTTTCGCACCTCGCCGCTTGGCATGTTCATATTCTTCCAGCACCATGACGCCCGCACCTTCACCCAGCACAAAACCATCGCGCGCTTTATCCCACGGACGACTTGCTGTCGTTGGATCATCATTACGCGTTGATAGCGCTTTGGCCGAGGCAAAACCACCAATCGCCAGCGGCGTAACAGATGCTTCTGAGCCGCCACACACCATCACATCGGCATCACCATATTCAATCATGCGTGCAGATAAACCAATAGCATGTAAACCTGTGCTACAGGCCGTCACAACAGAAATATTCGGCCCCTTCATTCCATACATGATCGATAAATTGCCAGAGATCATATTGATAATGGTGCTAGGAATAAAAAAAGGTGAAATTTTGCGTGGCCCACCGGCCAGAAAATCATTGTGGGTTTCTTCAATCATTGGCAAACCACCAATGCCCGAGCCGATATTCACGCCAATGCGATCCGCATTTTCATCGGTGACCTCAATACCAGAATCACGCACTGCCTGAATGCCAGCCGCCATACCGTAATGGATAAATGTATCCATTCGGCGTGCTTCCTTGACCGATAGATAGGTAGCGACATCAAAATCTTTCACTTCGCCAGCAATCTGCACAGATATGGCTGATGCGTCAAATCGCGTAATCAATCCGATGCCACTTTTCCCGGCGATGATATTCGCCCAAGCCTCGGGAACAGAGTTACCCACGGGAGATACAAGGCCCAGGCCGGTAACAACTACGCGACGCCGTGAAGTAGATGGCGCAAGTGACACATCTGGCACGAGTGACTCCCGAAATGAAAAGTAGTGATGGGTGAAACTTGTTTTATTTTTTTAGATTGGAATTGACGTAGTCAATCGCTTGTTGAACGCTGGTAATTTTTTCTGCATCCTCATCCGGAATCTCGCATTCGAACTCTTCTTCTAGCGCCATGACCAGCTCAACGGTATCCAGGGAGTCAGCGCCCAAATCGTCTACAAACGAAGATTCGTTTTTAATGTCGGCTTCATTCACACCAAGTTGCTCCGCTACGATTTTTTTGACGCGTTGTTCGATGTTATCCATATTGAAATTCCTTCCCAGATTTATCGGTTATTAAAAACTTGCCTAGTTTAACAAAAAGAACTGACTTCTTTGAAGAAATCAGACCATATACATGCCACCATTTACATTGATTGTGCTGCCTGTAATGTATCCAGCGTGCGGTGAGGCCAAAAAAACCACCGTCGCCGCAACCTCTTCTGGTCGTCCAAGACGGCCCAAGGGAATTTTTTTAAGCAGTGCATCACGTTGCGCTTCGGGCAGCGCACGGGTCATATCGGTATCAATAAATCCTGGCGCAATGCAATTGACCGTGATATTACGGCTACCCAGCTCATGTGCTAGCGCGCGGCTCATGCCTGCCACGCCGGCTTTGGCTGCTGCGTAGTTTGCCTGACCCGGATTACCCGCTTCGCCCACGACCGAAGTAATGTTGATGATGCGACCAAATCGCGCTTTCATCATGCCGCGCATGACGAGCTTCGAAAGGCGAAACACCGCTTTCAGGTTTGTTTCCATTACGTCATCCCACTCCTCCTCTTTCATGCGCAGAGCGAGGTTGTCGCGAGTGATTCCGGCATTATTGACAAGCACAGAAACCGTACCAAACTTAGTTTCAATCTCGTCTAGCAGGGCTTCGCACAGCGCAGCGTCTGTCACGTCGGCAACAGCACCCCAGCCCATAATGTTGGCTGCATCAAGTGTTTTCTGAATCTCCTCCGCACCAGCAGCAGACGTCGCTGTACCGATAACAGTTGCCCCATGTGCCCCAAGCGCTAATGCAATCGACCGTCCTAAGCCGCGCGATGCTCCAGTGACTAATACAACCTGCCCATGCAAATCATTCATGCTCTACCTCAGTGCGTACTCAGTAATGTTAATGCAGCGTCCATTCCGGAGCTATCTGCCATAGCTACCCCCGTGAGATTTTCATCGCACCGCTTGGCCAGGCCTGATAGCACTTTGCCCGGACCGCACTCAATCACATGGGTAACCCCCATTTGCCGCATTACCTGCATGGTCTCAACCCAGCGCACGGGGGAGGCCGCTTGGCGCACCAGGGCTTCTTTAATGGCGTCTTGATCGGTTAGCGGAACAACGTCGACATTATTCAGCACAGGAATTTGCGGAGCTGAAAAACTTGTCTGCGCTAAACGCACACGCAATTTTTCAGCAGCTGGCAGCATCAAGCTGCAATGAAAAGGGGCAGAAACAGGCAGCATCAACGCCCGTTTTGCGCCTTTGGCCTTGGCCGCCTCGGCGGCCCGCTCGACAGCAGCCTTATGCCCCGCGATGACCGTTTGCTTGGGCTCATTGAAATTAACCGCCTGGACAACCTGGCCCTGCGCCGCTTCAGCGCAAGCCGCAATCACTGCCTCCGCATCCAGGCCCAATATGGCTGCCATTGCACCTTCTCCGGGCGCTACTGCTTCTTGCATTGCTTGCGCACGAAGCTCAACCAGGGGCACGGCATCCTTGAGCGAAATGACACCCGCTGCCACTAGCGCAGAATACTCACCCAGGCTATGTCCCGCCATGACAGTGGGTCGCACACCGCCTTTTTCCAGCCACAAGCGGTAGATAGCTACCCCCGCGGTAAGCATCAAGGGTTGCGTATTTACGGTCTGATTTAAAGCCTCTGCTGGGCCCTCAGTCGCCAACTGCCAAAGATCGCGACCCAGTGCAGACGAAGCTTCATCGAACGTAGTCCGTATTATGCTGGCATCACCGTAATGCGCCATCATGCGTAGCGATTGCGAGCCTTGACCAGGAAAAACAAGTGCAAATTTCATTATGATGATCTCGAATACTCAGGATTCAGAAGGTAAGAAGTACAGCACCCCAGGTAAACCCACCACCCACACCCTCCAGCAGCAGATTTTGACCTGGTTGTACGCGCCCTTGACATACTGCTTCATCAAGCGCCAGGGGAATAGATGCCGCAGAGGTATTACCGTGGTGATCGACTGTCACGATACATTTTTCACTAGGCAACCCCAGTTTTTTTGCAGTCGATTGCAATATCCGCACATTCGCCTGATGCGGAATAAGCCAGTCAAGCTGATCAACCGTCAAGCCAGCTGCATGCAAAACCTCGTTGGCTACTTCGGTAAGCACCTTAACTGCAAACTTGAATACTGCCTGACCATCCATTCGCAAAAATGGATCACCAGTCACCTGCCCACCACAAATTTGGCCTGGAACAGAGAGCATGTCGGCATGACTGCCATCGGCATGCAGTGCTGTGGCTAAAACTCCGGGGCTATTTGACGCTTCAAGTACGACCGCACCCGCGCCATCGCCGAATAAAACACAAGTTCCGCGGTCCGACCAATCCATAATGCGCGAAAAAACTTCGCTACCCACAATCAATGCGCATCGATGTGAGCCTGACCGAATAAATTTTTCTGCCACACTCAACGCATAGACAAACCCGCTACACACTGCCTGCACATCGAATGCCGGGGCGCCATTGGTAATGCCAAGCTTCTTCTGCAACAAGGCGGCTGTACTGGGGAAAATGTAGTCTGGGGTTGATGTTGCCACAATGATTAAATCAACGTCATTCGCTGAGCGTCCTGCAGCAGCAAGCGCCCGCTGGCAAGCATGAAAAGCCAAATCGCTGCTGGTCTCACCGACTGCGGCGATATGTCGGGCGCGAATGCCTGTGCGCTCGGATACCCAGTCATCGGACGAATCGAGCGCGTGCAAAGCGATTAGCGCTTGGTTACTGACGGGTTGACCAGGCAAATAGCTGCCTGTGCCTGTAATACGCGTAAAGATCATTGCTATAAGCCTTTAAACGGCGAACGATTAATCGCGTTGAAAATTAACCGCAAAAATCACTCCTAAATAGTCGGCGCTGGTGATACGGCAGCCATACGCTCAGCAATTTTAATCGGTAGCTGTTGGCGCGCAGCCTCTGCTGCTCGCGTCAAAGCCGATAGAAATGCCAGCCGATCAGCAGAGCCGTGACTTTTAACCACGATACCTTTTAGCCCTAATAAACTTGCGCCATTGTAACGACGGTGATCAAAGCGACGGCGAAAAGATTTCAATACAGGCATGGCAATTAAAGCAGCCAACCGGGTGAAAATCGAACGCGAAAACTCCTCTTTTAGACCGCTGGAAATCATTTGTGCCAAACCCTCAGAAGCTTTTAAGGTGACATTGCCAACAAAGCCATCGCATACCACGACATCTGTTGTGCCGTTAAAAATATCATTGCCTTCCACATTGCCAAAAAAATTCAGATCGCTTTGCCGCAATAACTCACCGGCACGCTTAACGATATCATTGCCCTTGATATCTTCTTCGCCAATATTGAGTAGTCCAACGCTCGGACGCTCTTTGTGTTCAAGCGCAGAAGCCAGCATGGCGCCCATGATGCCAAATTGCAACAAATGCTCGGCGCTGCAATCAACATTGGCACCCAGGTCAAGCACATAGGTTGCACCACGCCGAGAAGGCAATACAGTGCAAATCGCTGGCCGGTCAATACCCGGCAAGGTCTTTAGCACAAAGCGCGCAATAGCCATCAATGCGCCGGTGTTCCCGGCGGAAACCGCCGCTTGAGCAACCCCCTCTTTAACCAGGTTGATCGCTACGCGCATAGACGAATCTTTTTTGCTACGCAATGCACTGGCGATGGATTCTTCCATACCAATCACTTCAGTTGCATTGTGCACAGAAATGCGTGCCCCAAACTCTTGTTCAACCGGTGTGACATAAGCGCGCAATACCAACTCCGGTCCAACCAAGATAGCGGAACACGAGGGATTTTTACGCAAAAAATCAAATGTCGCAGGTAACGTGACTTGGGGGCCATGATCGCCCCCCATGCAATCGATCGCCAGGGTAATGGCCATGATTCAAGTTTCTCGACAAAAAAACAGCCGGACACGGGGTTCGCATCCGGCTGAATTCATCTTGAAAACTTACTCGCCTTTAGCCTTGATGACTTTTTTGCCGCGATAAACGCCAGAAGGCGAAATATGATGGCGAAGATGGACCTCGCCTGACGTTGACTCAACCGCAAGTGCCGGCGCGGTCAGGAAATCATGTGCGCGATGCATGCCACGCTTGGAGGGGGATTTTTTATTCTGCTGAACAGCCATTATTTATTGCTCCTTGTTTCAATGCTTCTTCAAAGCGGCCAGCGCCAAAAACGATGCTGAACCGTATTCATTTTCAGCTACCCCGGCTTCCCCAGGCAACTCACAATACTCATGCCGTGGCGCAAGAGGCAGCGCTAGCAACACTTCATTTTCTATCAAACCAACAACATCCAGCGCTTCGCTTGCCTCAATGGCATCAATCTCATCATCCATCAACTCCTCATCTGGCCAGCTCTCATCGGTGCTGATCAATTGCAACACGCTATTGACCTGCATCGGCAAACGAACACTTGCCAAACAACGCTGACACTGCAACAACAACGTACCATCAATCACCAACCGTAGCAGAAACTTTTCTTCGCTTTGCCATCCTTCCAAACTGACAGCCAATGAACCGTCAAGTTCGAGTAGTCGATCTGCCAAATTAGGCAGCCATTTTAAAGGCACATTACCCTCAATAAAACGACTATTGCGCGCAAATTCAAGGCTATTCACCATGGTTTGCGTCAACACCCCATTTGAAGGCCGTGCAGATTCTATGGATTCCACAGACTCTGCAGGCGGCTTTTGTAAAGAAGAAGTCTCGTGAGACATAAGTTTTGAATGTTATCATGTCTGGCCTTTGTTTTTCAAGTCTTAAACATGCTTCAGCAGCTCATTCTTGCCTCTACTTCACCCTTTCGTAGCGAACTTTTGCGTCGTTTGCAGCTACCCTTCGATACTGCCGCCCCTGACATCGATGAATCAGCTTTGCCAAATGAGCTTCCCGCCGTTACAGCACTGCGTCTTGCCCAGGCCAAGGCACAGACCATTGCACAACAGTTTCCGAATGCCTTGATCATCGGCTCTGACCAAGTAGCCGCTTGCGGTGCGCAACGGTTCGGTAAACCAGGAACAAGGCAAAATGCCCGACAACAGTTGCGCTTGATGAGTGGAAATGAAATCATTTTTCACACCGGGCTTTGCGTGCTCAACAGCATCACTGGCCGCTCCCAGACCCAATGCATCCCGACATACGTCGGTTTTCGCGATTTGACGGAAGCGGAAATTGAAGCTTATCTCGATAAAGAAGATGCGCTGAATTGCGCGGGAAGCGCTAAATCGGAAGGATTGGGTGTCTCTTTACTCCGCTATCAACGCGGGGACGACCCTACCGCGCTCATTGGCCTGCCCCTCATTACCCTGTGCGAAATGCTCCGCAGCGCAGGCGTGCGATTACCTTAGGCTGCCCTGGCCATGGCCGGATACCTTTGGTTATTACCAGTCGCACTGGGCGATACGCCCTGGCAATATTGCTTGCCGCCAGCCACCCGCGAAGCAGCCTGTCGGCTAACGCACTTCGTTGCCGAAAATGCAAAATCTGCGCGTGCAGAGTTAAAGCGCATGGAACACCCTGCCCCCCTGCGCGAGTTGACCATTGAGCAATTACCCGACAAACCAGGTCCTGCCGACATTGATCGGCTTTTAGCGCCACTTTATGCAGGGCATGACATCGGTTTAATGTCGGAAGCGGGCTGTCCGGCGGTCGCTGACCCCGGCGCATTGCTGGTTCGGCGGGCACATGCGCTAGGCCTGTGTGTCAAACCGCTGGTTGGCCCTTCATCCATTTTGCTCGCCCTCATGGCGTCGGGGATGAACGGGCAGCGATTCGCTTTTCATGGCTATCTTCCCGCCAAGGAGCCAGAACGCAGTCAACGAATTATTGATCTTGAAAAAGAATCTGTACGCCTGCAACAGACGCAGATTTTCATTGAAACACCGTATCGGAATCTCGCTCTGTTTAATGCATTAATAGCCAATGCGCGCCCGCAAACACTGCTGTGTCTGGCAACGGATCTCACGCTGGAGCAGGAGTACATTACGACACGCTCCATCAACGAGTGGAAAAAACAAGTTAGCCCGCCCATTGATAAACGGCCTACGGTATTTCTTTTCTTGGCGACTCATTTAGCCATTTAGAGCCATCTCAAGCCTTTAGATTGCGAGCCAAACACAGCAAACTATAGCCGCCCACGACGCAAAGCACTGCTAGAATCAACAGTCCTTAGCTCTGCTTCGTAACGGGTGTCCAGCCCGCTTTTCGCATGAAACGCAATCGCCCTCCGCGCCGCATTAAACAAACACCTGAGATGCTGCGCCTGGTTCAACTGGCCACCAGCCTGAGTGAATCATCGAGCCAGATTGAAGATGATTTCTGGGAAAAACAGCTGACCGCGCTCGTTGTGCATTTGATTGCCAGCGGGGCGGAAGAAACCTTGATGGCGGCACTGGATCCTTTGTATCGCGAGACTTCCCCCGCTTATGGGGCCTTAGTCAGCAGGATCGAGGCCTGCGCTGAAACACGATACGCCGAAACTCCGGATGGCCTGGATGCGCTCATGATTGCCATTCCGATTTTGTCATGGTCACGCTTTCCAATTCCTGCTGGCGCCATTCCCCCAGCGCAACTTGATACTATCCGCGCACATCTGCAAGCCAATGTACTGGCGTCCGGAACAAAACTGAGCCTTTGCGACAGACTCTACAGCCCTGATCAGATACCGCAAACTTACATAGACACAGCCCAGTTAATGGATAAAGTCGCGCAAGCCGCCAAGCATGACCGCGATGTGAAAATCGACCCGAAAAAAATGGCCGAAACCATGAGTTTTTTATCTGACAGCCGCTATCTCATTGGCGCTATTGCGGCCCCTCAGGGTGCAGCCATGTTTCGTTGGCAAGAGGAAGGCGGAAACCACGCAGAATCCACACGCAAGTGGATTCTGCAAGGCAGTGACCTCATCCGCCCACTCTTGCCGGCTTGTGCGCTAGAACTGCAACCCGTGGGCGCTTACCATGCTGCCGTGCTCGACGCCGATCGTGCCTCCCGTCCGTGGTCGCTGCGCTCAGCCGTCGCATTTTTGCAAACTGTGCTTAATATTCTGCCCTCAGACCTTGTTGCTGTCATTGCACGGTTTCATGAAGATCAAACTGAAGAATATCGCATCGGTTTAGCGCTGCGCCAAGATCAAACGGTAGTGCATGGCGTTGTCTGGCCGCTCTTGGAAAATGAAGATAACACCAGCGAATTATCTGCAGAGATCGAGACTGTGCTGCAAGAAGCAGGTATTACCGAGGTGATCCAGCTAAGCCAACGGTTTCCCATTGAATATTGCGATGACTGCGGCACCCCTTTGTATCCAAGTCCTGAAGGCGAGCCGACCCATGCCGAACTACCTGAAGAACAAGCTGAAAATACGCAACGTCACCTGCATTAGCCTGGCGAATTTAAAGTTTCTCGCCGTATCACCAGCACCGACTTTTCGAGTAGTGCGCGTTGATCATGTGTGCCCCGTTCAACGCTTTATTTAAAACGATATGGTTCCGCATTAACCTCTGGCTCGCGCCCCACAATCAAGTCAGACAATAACCGCGCTGATCCGCAAGCCAATGTCCAGCCCAGCGTGCCATGCCCTGTGTTGAGCCATAATCCGGCCAGTCCGGCGCTACGCATCTCACTGATCAGCGGCACATTGCTTGGCATAACTGGGCGTAAACCTGCCCAATATTCAATGTCTTCGACATTTGATAACGCTGGAAACAATCTGCGCGCACGTTTTACCATTGCATCACAACGCGCTGAGTTAAGCGTCAAATCATACCCTGTAAATTCTGCTGTTCCGGCAACCCGCAAACGTTTCCCTAAACGGGAAAATACGATTTTTGCCCCATCATCCGTCAAACTGACGGTAGGCACTTCGCTGGACGCTGCGTCTTCAGGCAAGCCAAAAGTAGCCGAATATCCCTTTCCTGGATAAATCGGCAGACGAACCCCCAAAGGCCGCAGCAGCAGGGGCGAATAGCTGCCTAACGCCAATACAATGACATCCGCTGCAACGCGCTCGCCTGTGGCCAGAGTGACGCCGGTAACGCATTCGCCGCTACGCTGCAAGGCGGTTACGGTTTCACCAAAGCGAAAACGAACGCCGCGTGCGACAGCTTGCTGCGCCAAAAGCTGGGTAAATTTTTGCGCATCGCCTGATTCATCCGCTGCGGTATACGTGCCACCAATAATCGGCACAGTTGATTGCTTGATTGCTGGTTCAATCAACGCGCACTCAGTCTGCGTTTTGGGCACTCGATCACAGCCGAACTCACGCATTAATTCTGCCTGCTGCAATGCATGATCAAATTCGCCTTGATCCGTATAAATATGCAAAATGCCACGCGTGATCTGATCGTAATCCAGCGCCAGCGCTTCGCGCAGCGTACCCAGCTCGCGCCGGCTGATTAACCCCAGCTGTACAATCGATTGGATATTCGATCGTGTCCTTGCTGCTGTGCACTCGCGCAGAAATTTCGCACCCCAGAGCCACTGGTCAAAATCAGCACGTAACCGCCACAACAAAGGAGCATCCTCTCGACCGATCCATTTCAGGATGCGCCAAAATGCCGCAGGGTTTGCCCATGGCTCGGCATGACTTACGGAAATCTGACCGCCATTGGCAAAGCTCGTTTCCCTTGCTGGGGCCATTTGCCGATCAATGACGGTCACATCATAACCTTCAGCGGCAAGATACCAAGCTGAAGTTACCCCCACGACACCAGCGCCCAAGACCGTTATGCTTCGCATCACATTATCCTAAAATCATTTGCATTATCGAGCGCTTTTCAAACAACCTTTAGTCGATTATAGTCAGGACCCACCACGGTGAGATGCGATTCTCACTATTCCCACATATCCTCTTATGAGTAATAAACAAAAAATCATCAAAACCGAAGTCGAATGGCGCGAACAGCTGACGCCCATGCAGTATCACGTTGCCCGAGAAAAGGGAACAGAGCGTGCTTTTACCGGCGAATACTGGGATAGCAAAGAGCCCGGCATCTACCGCTGCATTGGTTGCGGGGAACCTTTATTTAATTCAACATCCAAGTTTGATTCAGGCTGCGGGTGGCCAAGCTTTACAGCACCGCTAGAGGCCGAGGCTGTTACAGAAATAGATGACAATACAAATAACATACATCGAACAGAAGTCACTTGCAGCCGCTGTGGCTCACATCTGGGCCACGTGTTTCCGGATGGTCCGGCACCTACCGGATTACGCTACTGCATTAACTCGGCCTCGGTTGATCTCACCAAAACCAAATAAGCCTTTGCCATGAAATTTCTTTTTGACCTCTTTCCTGTCATTCTTTTTTTCGCCTCTTTCAAGATTGCCGAAAATCAACCGCAGGCGGCGGCTGATCTAGTCAGCCAGATATTCGGCCTCCTCGGATCAGATGCCTTGATAACTGACAAGCAAGCACCCATATTGCTGTCCACTATGGTTGTAATTCTAGCCACCGTACTGCAAATCGCCTGGGTCTGGTTCCGCCACCGCAAAGTTGACACCATGCTCTGGGTCAGCCTAGTGCTAGTGACTGTTTTTGGCTCTGCGACACTCATCTTCCACGATGAAACCTTCATTAAATGGAAGCCAACCATTCTCTATTGGATATTCGCCGCTACGTTACTAGGTTCATCTCAATTTTTAGGTCGCAATTTGATATACACCATGCTTGAAAAACAAATGCAACTGCCGACTTTTCTGTGGGCAAGGCTCAACTATGCCTGGGCAGCCTTCTTTACTGCCATGGGTGTGCTCAATCTTTATGTCGCATTCAACTTCAGCACCGCCATCTGGGTTAACTTCAAACTTTTTGGCGGCATGGGATTGATGTTTCTGTTTATCATCGGCCAAGGGCTGCTATTAGCCAAATATATGCCTCAGGAGAACTCATAATGCTTTATGCCATCATGGCTTACGATGCGCCCAACAGCGAAGAACCTCGTCGCGCAGCGCATGCACCACACATGGCTCATCTGGATAAAATTACAGCAGCTGGCGGAAAAATCGTTTTGGCTGGCCCTTGCCTTGCGAAAGACAGCCCTGACCGCCAAATCGCCGGCTTTTCCGGCAGCCTGATTGTGGCCGAGTTTGCCTCACTTGCAGCAGCACAAGAATGGTCAGACACCGACCCCTTTCTTATTGCCGGAGTATTCGAGAAAGTAATTGTCAAACCTTTCCGTCAAGTCATACCTCAGCCATGAGCACGACAAGCACCCTAAGCGTTGTAAACCTGATGCGCGAACGGCTTGCGACTTTAGAGCCAATTGAATTGGAAGTCATCGACGATTCAGCACTACACGCCGGGCACGCCGGTGCACGCAACGGTGGTGGTCACTATCGATTGACCATTGTGTCCCCTCGATTCATCAACTGTAGCACCATGCAAAAACACCGCTTGGTGTATGATGCGCTTGGATCCCTGATGAAGCGGGAAATTCACGCATTGAGCATTAATGCGCTGACCCCTGAGTCATCCTGACCCATGCTGACAAATACTAAAGATAACGGATAACGCATTTCCATGCACTCTCCATTGAAACAACCATTTAATTAACTCAGGAACTACGATGAATCACACGCTCCGTAATGCCCTTCTGATTGCCCTAGCAACTTCCATGGCAGGTAGCGCTACTGTTTATGCCGCCCCTAAAGAGGCTGGTGCAAAATCAGCATCTGCTTTCGTTACAGTGAATGGCCAATCAGTGTCCAAGAGCCGCGCTGACATGCTGATTTCAGCCCAGGTTGCACAAGGCCAGCCTGACTCGCCAGAACTACGCGCCGCAGTTAAAGAGGAACTTATTCGTCGCGAACTGTTAGCACAAGAAGCCACCAAAAAAGGTTTGGATAAGAATTCAGAAGTACAAGCACAAATGGATATGGCACGCCAAGGCGTTTTGATTGGTGCTTATCTAAAAGATTACGTCAAACGTAACCCGGTGAGCGATGCGCAGATCAAAAAAGAATATGAAGAACTAAAAACACGCCTTGGTAACAAAGAATACAAAGCGCGCCACATTCTGGTAGATAAAGAAGAAGATGCTAAAGCGATTATCGAGAAACTGAAAAAAGGCGAAAAGTTTGATGATCTCGCCAAACAATCCAAAGATCCTGGCTCCAAAGAGCGTGGCGGTGATCTGGGTTGGGCCAGTCCGGCAGCCTTCGTTAAGCCATTCTCTGATGCGATGACCAAACTCGAAAAGGGTAAATTCACCGCAGCCCCAGTGAAGAGCGATTTTGGCTGGCACGTTATCCAGCTTGACGATGCGCGTGATACCAAGATTCCTCCGTTCGAAGAAGCCAAGGGTCAAATTGCTCAGCAAATGCAACAAGGCATGGTTCAGAAACTTATGGATGAACTGCGCGCCAAGGCAAAAATTGAGTAACTCATTCAGTTAAGCTGAAAAACGGGGGCTACGGCTCCCGTTTTCATTTCTAAACCACTTCAGCAGTTTTAATCATTGAAAAATGGACAATAATTCGGAATCTCAACCTGTTCGGCGGATTGTTTATCGCCGTGCAAAACCCAACCGTGGTCCAGCCTTTGAAGAACTCGTGCGTGGCATGGGCGCTGAGATGCGAAACTACAAAGGTTTTTTAGGTGCTGAAATCATTCCACCTGAAACTGCTCAAGGCGAATATCAATTCATTTTTCGCTGGGCTAGCCAGAAAGACCTCAACGTTTGGGATGCCTCTGCAGCTCATGCCCAATGGCTCCAGCGCCTGGGGGATGTCGCAGAAGGCGACCCAGAGTACCGTCTACTTTCAGGCTTTGAGGCGTGGTTTTCGCCCGCAGCGATTCCTGGAGTGAAAACACCATCGCGACTTAAAATGGCGTTCATTTCATGGATAGGAATTTTCCCCACGGTTGTACTTTTGCAAGTCACCATTGCACCATTGATTTCGGCCTGGCATCCACTATTACAAATCGCGGCATTTTCCGCATTGATGATCATTCTCATGACATGGTTGGTCATGCCTGGGCTGACGCGATTATTTCGCCCGCTGCTTTTATCCCAGAACAAGACGAAACACTAAATTAACTCTGGTATTTTTATGTCTCCCCCCGCTAGGACTGATATCGATCTCAACCGCGCCGTACTGATACTGGCCGGCGCTGCGTTCGCCAGCGCCGCATCATTTCGCGTCTGCGACCCTTTTTTGCCGATACTCGCCTCGAGTTTTGATGTCAGCATTAGTAGTGCAGCACGCGTGATCACCGCATTCGTCGTTGCCTATGGTGTTTTTCAGCTAGTGTTTGGCCCCTTGGGCGACCGCGTCGATCGCTATCATCTCATCGCCTATTCCACCCTGGCATGTACCCTGGGCTCAATTGCCTGCGGGCTTTCCCCCTCTTACGGCTGGCTGGTTGCATCGCGTGCCCTGACGGGTGCTTTTTCAGCAGGCATCATCGCTGTGGGTGTCGCATGGATTTCTGATCGGGTGCCGTTAAGCCAACGCCAGCCGATGCTCGCCCGATTTATCAGTGGGCAAATCATGGGAATGGTTGCAGGGCAAGTCATGGGCGGGCTCTTCGTCGACACCTTGGGTTGGCGCTGGGCCTTTGCTGCGTTAGCACTCATCTATCTTACATTTGGCGGATTATTGCTGCGGCAAGCGAAGATCATTAGCACCACTGCCTCCCCTCGCCCCCCTGCACCACCTGGCAATCCATTTTTTTCCGTTGCACGCGACCTGCTTGCCGTAGTGCAATCGCCCAAAGCATGGCCCGTTTTTGCAGCCATTTGTTTTGAGGGAATGGCGGTATTTTCAGTACTGGCATTTCTTCCTTTGTATTTACATACGCAGTTTGACATCAGCATGACCAAAGCGAGTTTGGCGCTCATAGCTTATGGCGCTGGAGGGCTGGTTTATTCATCCGCTGCCAGACGCCTCATCAGTCATTTTTCAGTCGGTAATCTCGTCTTGCTGGGCAGCGGCTCAGTCGCGATTAGCCTAATACTTCTTTATCTTGTACCCGCTTGGTTTCTTGCTATCCCCGTAATGGCGGGTGCCGGGTTTGGCATGTATCTGCTGCACAGCACGATTCTGACGCGCGCTACGGCCATCACCGAGACAGCGCGCGGCTTGGCAATATCACTCACTGTCTCGATCTTCTTTGTGGGGCAGTCTGTCGGTATTTATACCGCATCACGCGTGGTGGAGAAAATCGGCATACCTCCCATCATCCTGGCTGCTAGCTTGCTGATTATGCTGGTGGGTATTGGTTTTTCTGCGGTGCTCAAAAAGCGACAAGCGACAGCCGCTTGACGCTTTTTCTGCCGCGTATTAGCGAATTATTTCAGCCAGCGACGCGCGTTGAAAAATAAATTCATCCACGGCGAAGCCCCTGCATAGCGCGCTTCCCAGTCACGCGGATGCCATGACATCTGTGCGGCACGAACAACCCTTTCCGGGTGCGGCATCATGATCGTCACGCGGCCATCTACCGTAGTTACCCCGGCTAAGCCGTTAGGCGAGCCGTTCGGATTAAACGGATAGGTGGACGCCACCGCGCCACGGTTATCAATGTACCGTAGTGCCATCCGCAATGGCGAGGAGAGCGTTTCTAGCTCGACCGCCTTGTTGCGCAGCTGTTTCACCAGCGCCGACTTTTCCGACGTTTTATTATCGTCATACACGGCGCGTCCTTCGCCATGCGAAATCACCACAGGTAATTGGGAACCCGCCATGCCCGCAAGAAAAATCGAAGGCGATGGGGGAACTTCCACCATGACCAGGCGCGCCTCAAACTGCTCACTGCGGTTGCGCTGAAAAGTTGGCCAGTTTTCAGCGCCGGGAATAATCGGTGCCAGATGCGCCATCATCTGGCATCCATTGCACACGCCCAGGGAAAAGCTGTCAGTAAGCGCAAAAAATGCTGCAAACTCATCATGCAACTGGTTATTGAACAAAATCGACTTGGCCCAGCCCTGCCCCGCGCCAAGCACATCACCATACGAGAATCCACCACACGCAACCAAGCCCTTGAAATCGGCCAACTTGATGCGCCTCGCCTGTAAATCCGACATATGCACGTCAATTGCCGCAAATCCTGCACGATCAAAGGCTGCGGCCATTTCCACATGTCCATTGATGCCTTGCTCACGCAAAATCGCTATTTTGGGGCGAGCCCCGGTTGCGATAAAGGGCGACTCAAGCTCAAACGCCACCTTCGCTGACAAACCCGGATTCTCACGATCCAGCAGAGCAGAAAACTCTTCTTCCGCGCACACCGCATCATCACGCAATTGCGCAATCTGGAAACTCACCTCGCTCCACACGCGCTGCAGTTCATGGCGTGGCGCAGAAAACACGCGCTTGGCATTGCGCCAGATGCGCACTTCGTCCTGCGTATTCGTATGCCCGATGAAATGCACTACCCGACCCAGCCCCGCTTCACGCAGAACAGCCATGACCGCCGAGCGATCCGCATGGCGAATCTGCAGCACAGCACCGAGTTCCTCGGTAAACAAGGCCGTCAATAACTTATCCTGCGTCCGGCCAGTCAGCATATCCGGTCGGCGCTCCATGCCATCGACATCGTTCATCAACGCGTCAAAACACAGCGCATCGCTGTTGAGCGAGACACCGACATGCGAAGCAAAGCTCATCTCGCAAATGGTCGTCCACAAGCCGCCATCGGATCGATCGTGATAGGCCAGAATTTTTCCGTCACGGTTAAGCTTTTGAATTGCATTGAAAAATGCCTTGAGCAAGCCAGGATCAACATCCGGTGCCACATCGCCGCTGACGCCATAAACTTGCGCCAAGGCAGAGCCTCCCAGCCGGTTGCGCCCCTCGCCCAAATCAATCAGCAACAGCTCTGTTTCACCCACCTCGGCATCACGCCGCAACTCAGGCGTCAAGGTGCGACGAACATCTTCCACCGGTGCGAATGCTGTAATGATTAATGACACTGGCGAGACAACTTGTTTTAGCTCACCGGTCTTGTCCGCACTCGTTGCCTCTTCGGTCACTGTCCACTGCGTGCGCATGGATAAGGAATCCTTGCCTACCGGAATAGCTACCCCCAGCGCCGGACAAAAATCGAGTGCGACCGCCTTGACTGTATCGAACAGCACCGCATCTTCATGCCCATGACCCGCAGCCGCCATCCAGTTGGCTGACAATTTGATGCGTGAAATATCGCCCACATCGGCAGCGGCCAGATTCGTTATTGCCTCGCCAATCGCCATGCGCCCGGAGGCCGGGCCATCCAGCAAAGCCAACGGCGTGCGTTCGCCCAAGGCAAAGCACTCACCACGGCAGGTGTCATAGCCCATAACGGTGACAGCCACATCAGCCACGGGCACTTGCCACGGCCCCACCATCTGGTCGCGAGCGGTCATCCCACCGACTGAGCGATCGCCAATAGTGATTAAAAAGTTTTTCGAGGCCACGCTGGGCAAGCGCAATACGCGGTATGCGGCTTCCGCCAGATCAATCGCTGCCAGATCCAGAGCGGGCATATGCACCACATGACGGCTAGCCTCGCGATGCATGCGCGGGGGCTTGCCGAGCAATACTTCCAACGGCATATCCACAGGGCGATTATTAAAATGCGCATCTGTCACGGCCAGATGGCCATCCTTGGTGGCCACGCCCAGCACGGCAAACGGGCAGCGCTCACGTTCACACATCGCGCGGAACTCATCCAGCCGCGCCGGTGCCACGGCCAGCACATAACGCTCTTGCGCTTCATTGCTCCAGATTTCGCGCGGGCTCATGCCCGGCGCTTCAATTTGCACCGCGCGCAGATCAAATATTGCACCACAGCCGGCATCATGCGCCAGCTCCGGCAGTGCATTGGATAAGCCCCCTGCGCCCACGTCATGGATAGCTAATACAGGATTGTCTTCACCCATTTGCCAGCATCGATCGATGACTTCCTGTGCGCGTCGCTGCATTTCGGGGTTGCCCCGCTGTACAGAAGCAAAATCAAGATCCGCCGAGTTGCTGCCGGTCGCCATGGACGATGCCGCCCCGCCACCCAGCCCTATCAACATGCCCGGGCCGCCGAGTTGAATGAGCAAAGTGCCCGCCGGAAACTGAATTTTGAACGCATCCCGATCAGCAATATTGCCTACGCCGCCGGCCAGCATGATGGGCTTGTGATAGCCGCGTACCTCGTCGCCAAATTGTTGCTCGAACGTGCGGAAATACCCGGCCAGATTGGGCCTGCCGAATTCATTATTAAAGGCGGCTGCACCCAGCGGGCCTTCGATCATGATATCCAGTGCCGAGGCAATGCGATCCGGTTTGCCATAAACAGATTCCCATGGCTGGTTATAGCCGGGTATGCGTAAATCGGATACCGAAAAACCTGCCAGCCCCGCCTTCGGTTTTGAGCCGCGACCGGTCGCACCTTCATCACGAATTTCACCACCCGAGCCAGTGGCAGCGCCAGGAAAAGGCGAAATGGCTGTGGGGTGATTATGCGTCTCTACCTTGACCAGAAAATGCGTCATATCTTCGCGCCAGATATAGCTGCCATCGGTTTGCGGCATGAAACGGCGAATGGATGTCCCTTCAAGAATGGCAGCATTATCGGAATACGCCACGATTGTGCCCGCAGGATTGGCCTTGTGTGTTTCGCGAATCATGCCAAAGAGAGACAACGGCTGCACCTCGCCATCCACCGTCCATGTCGCATTAAAAATCTTGTGTCGGCAATGCTCGGAATTTGCCTGAGCAAACATCATCAGCTCAACATCGGTTGGATTGCGACCCAGCTTGGCAAAGTTATCCAGCAAATACTCGATTTCATCCTCGGACAAGGCCAAGCCGAGGGATGAATTGGCGGCCACTAGCGCATCCCGGCCACCGGTGAGCGTGTCAATGATCGTGAGCGGTTGTGGTGGAATCTGCTCGAACAGCGCTCGCGCTTCTTCCAGCGTCGCCAGGACGGATTCCGTCATCCGATCATGCAGACCGCGCCGTACCGCAAGGGTACTTCCTTCGGAGCGTATCGCCAGCGCCGTCCGGCTGGATACCGCTTCGCATAATTTTTCATCGTTCACCCCGCCAACATAAAACGCCGTGCCGCGCTCTATACGCTGCACTTGAAAAAAACCGCAGTTCCGTGCGATGTCAGTCGCCTTCGTGCTCCACGGTGAAATGGTGCCAAGACGAGGGGTAACCAGCTGTAACTCACTCGCGACGTGCCCTTGTTCTTGCGTCACCCCGCTAATACCCAGCAGATCTTTCAAGCGTGCTGTTTCAGCAACATCCAGTGGGGACGAAAGAAGAATGAAATACCAGTGCTCTGCCGCTAAAGTGAGCTTGGGGCTAACCTTCTTTAAAGACTGCTGCAAACGGGCAAGTCGAGAAGCCGAAAAAGCGGCATTGCCGCGCAGCGCAAGGAATTCAGCCATGGCAGGAACAAAGTGTCAGGAAAAATCAGGGAAGCAAATTATAGCCTGCATGGCATCTTCGCCTCCCTGTTCAATCCATCAGAAAACCTGATTTTTAGCGAATGAATCGCACGCTCAGAACTACTGAGCCTGTTGTAATGCCATCAAGACCGGGTAAACCTTCATTAATAGCGCGATACAAAGCGCAATACCGAACAAGTAAGTGCCCAAAGAGCCGATAAAACGCAATTTACTCGGCTGCGCCATGGTAGGCGGCAAAACAATGCCAAACACGAAGATATAGCGTGACAAGGTAACCAGGCCCATGCACCACATCATCCACGGGGCAGGGTTAAGCATGCCCAGCGTCAAAATCAGCACAGCAATCATCGGCACATATTCCGTGGTGTTGCCATGCGCACGAACCGCCTTGTATAACCGGTCAGCCGGGTCGATGTTATATCCATACATGGTTTTGGTTGACCCGCGCGTCATCGAAACAACGAAGCCAAGACCAATCACCAGAAAACCCAATAACGCAATACATAGCACGGCAATAATCATTTATTTACTCCCCTTAAGTTAATTTAAAAGACACGCCCCGCTTTAGTCCCAGGCTATCCAAAACAACTGCGGACAGTCACCAAGCATGCTGGACGAGTGTATCCGAAATGCGTAAAAAGCTCGGGCACCACCAGCCGCATGCCAAGAATGGAGATTCCTGTTTCATGTCAAGCCTGAAACTGCCTGTCGATGGTCTGACAAATCACGTCATTCAGTTGCTGCTGTGCTTGGCATGGATTGCCAATACCGTCGCCGCGCAGCGCGCGCATGCTCGATCCGTATGCCAGTCGCCCCAAGATGCACGCTCACCGCACCGGCTACATCCGTGCGCTGCAGATGTGCGCCGCTCTGCTCATAGCGCGCCACCACATCGGGTTTGGGATGCCCGAACCGGTTGCGGTAGCCCACGGGAAATATCACTTCTTTTGCACCGACGGCGGCAATGAAAGCATCCGTCGACGAGGTGCGGCTGCCATGATGCGGCACGATCAACACCTCCGCAGCAAGGCCTGTTGCTTTGTTTCCCTCCACACGCTGCACCCCAGGAATACTTGCTTCGTGGCGTATCACCAGCGCCAACTCTTGAGCAGCCTCGATATCGGATGTAATCAGCAAGCGCCGCCCATACGCATCGATTGCCAGCACACACGACACCGCGTTGCTTTTTATTGCCTCGGTTGCCACTGCCGGGGCTGCCGGATGCAGAATCAAGAAGTGCACGCCATCCCAATCCCAAGCATCCCCTGCACGACAAGGCGCATTGGCCAACCCATGATTTGGCAATGATTGATTCCACAACGGATGCGCAGCAGGCAACGACGCCCGCAGCAGATTGACAGGAATATTTTCCAGTACCGATTGTGCCCCGCCTGCATGATCATTATCGGCATGGCTGACAATCAGCTCATCTAGCTGCCGCACCCCCATCGCGCGCAAATACGGGACGATGATGCGGTTGCCACTATCTGCTTCGGCCGAAAACTTCGGGCCGGTATCAAACAGCAAATCATGCGTTGCCGTTTGCACATGAATCGCCAGCCCTTGTCCGACATCCAGCACCACCACGTCGGCCTCGCCTGGCAACGGCCGCAGCGGCGTGATGGTCAGCAGCGGCAAAAAAGCCAGCAAACCCAGCCAACGCGCCGGAAAACCACGCGGCAACAATAACCAAGCTCCGCCACCCAACGCCAGCAAAACCGACCACCACGGCGGTGTAGCCTGCTGCCAAGTGGACAACGGCAACGCCGCCAGCCATGCGATAAAACTCATCAATCCCGTGGTCATGAAATTCGCCAGCCACAACAACGGATCGAGAAACGGCAGCACACCGGCCAGCGCCAACGGCGTGATGACAAAACTCACCAGCGGAATCGCCACGGCATTCGCCAGGGGCGAGACCAGCGAAAACTGCTGAAACAAGGCGAGCAGCGCAGGCAGCATGCCCAGCGTTACCGCCCATTGCGCACGGCCCCATTCCGCCAGCCAATGCGCCGTGCCTAATCGTCCGCTGCCGATATAAAACAGCAAGGCCACTGCGCCGAACGACAACCAAAAACCAGCCGCCAGCACCGCCCACGGGTCGAGAATCAACACCACCAGCAAGGCCAGCGCCAGCACGCGCGAGGCCGCCACTTCACGGTTAAGCAAACGCGCCAGTGCCACCACGCCCAGCATGTAAAGCGTGCGCTGCGCGGGCACAGCAAATCCGGCCAGCAGGCTGTAGGCCAAAGCCGCAACAAAACCACCCAGCGCCGCTGCCTTTTGTGCGGGTAAATGCAAAGGCAAAACAGCCGATCGCCGCCACAACCAGCCAACCAAAAAATAAAACAATCCCGCAAACATGGTCACATGTAGGCCCGAAATGCTCATCAGATGAGTGACACCTGTTTTAGCGAATTGCTGCCATAGCGGCGGAGCAATCGCCTGCTGGTCGCCAATCGCCAATGCAATGAGAATGCCCGCTGTATTTATTCCATTCGGCGGAATGGGCAGTGCGTTTTGCATGCGTTCGCGTATGCGTTCACGTAGCATCTCGACGGCATAACCCGGTCGCCAGACGGCTGTATCCAGACGTGTTGCGCTCATTTGATATGGCGGGCGCACATAGCCGGTTGCGCGTATGCCGCGCTCGAACAGCCAGCCCTCGTAGTCAAACCCCTGCGGATTCACGTTGCCATGCGGCCGCTTCAAGCGCACTGTGAAGCGCCAGCGCTCACCCGCGTGTAGCGGCAACTCTTGAATCTCCGCTGTCTCGTCCTCCGCTCGCCCGCGATACCAGGCTAGCGAAATATGAGATGGCACACGCGCAGTGGCCTGCTCCACATCGAACTCAAAACGCACACCGCGCTCGATTGTCTGCGGTAATGCCCTGACCACGCCAACAACTTGAATATCCTGTCCCTCATTCGCCGCTGGTAATTCCTCAGCCAGACGCCAGTAGCCAAATGCCGATGCCCAAAGGAAGCCCAGCGCAAACCCCGCGATCAGCAGCGCCGTCATCATCGCAAACCCGCGCGCCAGACGCCGTGTCATCAGCGCCGACTTTTTGAGCAAGATCATGCTCAATAGCACCAACAACGCCACACCGCTGCCAGCTACCAACCAAGGCCAGGCGACAAGTTCCGCCTGTTGCTGCACGAGCCAGACGCCAACGGCAAAAGCCAGCACAAACACGCGCATTAAAAAACCCGCCGCAGGTCAACACAATTCTGCATAATCATAAGCATCCACAATCCAGCCCATCGCAATCAATCCATGAGCTACGTTATCACTCCCGCACCGCATTCCACCGTTTTAGTTGCCAACAGCAACGATCTGTTTCCCGTCCATCGCATTTACTGCGTAGGTCGCAACTATGCCGCACATGCACGCGAAATGGGTGGCAACCCCGAGCGCGAACCGCCCTTCTTTTTCTGCAAACCTGCGGATGCCGTTGTTCCTGTTCCCGCAGGTGAAACCATCGCGCTGGCCTATCCGCCCGAAACCACCAATTACCACCCTGAGATCGAACTCGTCGTCGCCATCGGCAAGGCGGGCAAAAACATCACCGAGCGACGTGCCCACGGCCACATCTGGGGCTATGCCGTTGGCTTGGACATGACGCGCCGCGACTTGCAAAGTGCTCTGCGCGAAAAAGGCCAGCCGTGGGAACTGGCCAAGGCATTCGATGAGTCCGCACCGCTTGCCCCGCTGTATCCAGTCAGCCGCATCGGCCACCCCAAGGCCGGCAGCATCTGGCTCAAGGTGAATGGCGAACTGCGCCAGGAAGGTCGCATCGAACAGATGATCTGGTCGGTCACCGAAACCATCAGCCACTTGTCGCGTTACTTTGAACTGCAGCCGGGCGATTTGATTTTCACTGGCACACCCGCTGGCGTCGGCCCCGTCGTAGTGGGCGACGCGCTATCGGGCGGGATTGACGGGCTGGGTGAAATCGCCGTGCAAAGCGTTGCGGCATAGAAGCAGACTATGCGCCGCTCATTGAAACGCTTCCTGCCACACCCGGATGTTGTTCGCAACAACCGCTGGTTTGCGCCATTTGCCAACACGCTGCTGCACCCGCGTCTGTGGCATTTGAATCGCCGTTCCGCCGCCGGAGCAGTTGCCGCCGGGTTGTTTTGCGGCCTGATTCCGGGGCCATTGCAAATGCTGGGTGCGGCCATCTGTGCCGTGATCTTTCGCGTCAACCTGCCACTCGCGCTGTTATGCACGCTGTATACCAACCCTTTCACCATCGTCCCGCTGTATCTTGTGGCCTACGAAATCGGCCATGCCGTACTCGGTGGTGCGGCAAACTTTTCCGCGCCACCCGCGATGAATGGCGACTTGCTCGGCTGGATTCCGGCGCTCACCCACTGGGTGATCGGCCTCGGCAAACCACTGGCGCTCGGCCTCGTGCTGCTCGCCAGCCTGATCGCCGCACTGGGCTATCTGATCATGCGTATCGGCTGGCGCTACTGGTTGATACACGCTATACGGCGGAGAGCCGCAGGCGAGAAGAAATATCCCTGACGTATGATGAGACTCGTTGCACTCTGTGTGCAGCCGCACAATTCACCGGGTAGCGGCTCCCGAGCAATTTCTTGCGAAAGCAGGAAGGTTGATGCAGTTTTCCTAAAAGCATCCATCCCGGCTGGAAACGACCGACGGAGACAAATCGAACCGTCACCTTTGTCCGATGCCAGCTATTTCTATCAATCCGCTAATCGGCCATCGCGAAGATGCAACACTCACCCGAAAAGTCGGCGCTGGCAATACGGTAATTCCGGTGCTATTACCATAGCGCTTTGGTGTTATCCGGTCAGAGCGCAAATCCCAATCTGCTAAAGTGTTAACGCGCTGATGCCGCCCGCTTCCTCTGTTCCGGTCAGAGCGCAAATCCCAATCTGCTAAAGTCATCCGCGTGCCTGCCGATCAGGTGCGGCAGTTCCGGTCAGAGCGCAAATCCCAATCTGCTAAAGTATTACTGTCGGCTTACACCGGCGCTGGCATGTTCCGGTCAGAGCGCAAATCCCAATCTGCTAAAGTGCCAGCGGCGACTGGAGCAGCCTTTATCCGTTCCGGTCAGAGCGCAAATCCCAATCTGCTAAAGTTCGTTTTGACGTGCTG
>JAUSMB010000071.1 GCA_030645365.1 Rugosibacter sp. | reverse complement strand
CAGCACTGACTTCGCTTCACTGAATAGCATATTTTTCCCGCTTCATAAATTTGGCCATTCAGCATTATGATAAACGGTTGTGCTCAATGCCCAGCATAGCTCGCGCTCGCGATCAACGTGAAGTAGACACCCGAAAATCGGTCGAGAAAAGCACCGTCACGGTGTATAAAAATGGGTTATTCTTGTAATTCATTGAAAAATATAAAACTAATTTTTTAGTGACACCCTAAAAATACCTGAAAATACACCTTCAGAAAACCATGAATCCGCCGCCAGGATTACTTGATCAAGTGCGTAATAAGTTGCGGGTGAGACATTACAGCATTCACACCAATCCTGTTTATGTGAATTGGATTAAACGTCTATCGTCATTTCCGGCAGGTACGCATCGGGGCGTTTTGAGCGGCTATTGCGCGGCAAGCGGCTTGCCGCGCAAAAAGTCGGCGCTGGTGACACGGCGACCGCCGGGTTTTTGCAGTTCGGTCAGGCGTAAAGCGCCATGGCGGGCAGCAACGACAATGCCGTTTGCATCCGCCGCCAGAATCTGGCCAGGGCTGCCCGAGCCAGTGACTGCTTCGGCACGCCAGATTTTGACTGGCTCGCCTGCCAGCGGCAGGGTCGCGCCGGGGAAGGGGTTGAAGGCGCGGATTTTGCGCGCCAGCACATCGGCGGGTTCTGCCCAGTCGAGCTGCGCTTCGGCCTTGCTGATTTTTGCGGCATAGGTTGTGCCGGTCGTGGGCTGTGCGACGGGCGTTAGCGCATCGCGTTGCGCTAACGCGGTAACAATCAGGCGCGCACCTAAAGCGGCTAGCCGATCATGCAGCTCACCCGCCGTCTCAGCAGCGCCGACTTTTAGGGGTTCTGCCAGCAGCATGGCACCGGTATCCAGCCCGGCGTCCATTTGCATTATGGTCACGCCGGTCTCTACGTCTCCCGCTTCGATGGCGCGCTGAATCGGCGCCGCACCGCGCCAGCGCGGCAGCAGCGAGGCGTGAATGTTGAGGCAGCCGTAACGCGGCATATCCAGCACGGCCTGCGGCAGAATCAGCCCGTAGGCGGCCACCACCATCACGTCAGCCTGGGCGGCGTATATCGGTTCATGCGTCGTTGGGTCTTTCAGGCGTTCCGGCTGAAAGACCGGCAGATTGTGTGCGAGGGCCAGTTGTTTAACGGCCGAAGGCTGTAGCTTCATTCCTCGCCCGGCAGGTCGATCCGGCTGAGTGAGCACTAACGACACATCGTGTCCGGCGGCGAGTATGGCGGCCAGCGCCTGTGCGGCGAAATCCGGCGTGCCGGCAAAAATCACGCGCATCAGAGGGTTTCTCGCGCCTGCTTGATGAGCTTTTCCTTGATGCGTTGCTGCTTCAGGCGCGAGAGATAATTAACGAACACTTTGCCGTCCAGGTGATCAATTTCATGCTGAATGCACACCGCCAATAAACCGTCTGTGGTGAGTTGGAAGGTTTGGCCGTCGAGGTCCATTGCCTTGACGGTGAGTTCTTCGGCACGGGTGACCGATTCGTAAATGCCGGGCACGGATAAGCAGCCTTCTTCACTTTCGCAGTCACCCGATGTGTTGATTATTTCCGGGTTGATAAAAACCTGCAATTTGGATTTGCTCTCAGTGATATCGATGATGATCAATCGAATATGCTGATCGACCTGTGTGGCCGCAAGACCAATGCCAGGTGCGGCATACATGGTTTCTGCCATGTCGGCGACGAGCTTGCGGATGCTGGCGTCAATGGTAGAAATCGGCGCAGCTTTTTTTTGCAGGCGCGGGTCGGGATAACGCAAAATAGGTAATAAGGCCATGAAAAAGCTCTTGAAAGAATTGATACCGGAAGAATTGTCGGGCAGAATCAGGCAAATTAAACGGTATTCGAAAAAATATCCTTGTTTCAGACGCCCGGCCGGAGGTCACACCATGCATCGCATTATATCTGCCCTACTCTTTTGTATTTCAACCACTCTGGCGATTGCTCAGCCTACCAAGCCGCTGGTGTTAGCCGACGGGGCGCCGGAGCGGTACACCGTGGTGCGGGGGGATACGTTATGGGGATTGTCAGCCAAGTATCTAAAAGACCCTTACCGCTGGCCAGCGTTATGGAAAATGAATACCCAGGAGATTAAAAATCCGCACTGGATTTACCCCGGCCAGGTTTTGGTGCTGGATAGAAGTGGGCGTGAGCCACGGTTGACGTTCGCCACCAAAAAAACCGAAAAACTATCACCGCGCGAATATATCGAATCGACAAGCAAAGCGATTCCGTCGATTCCGCCGCACGAGATAGAGCCATTTTTGTCGCAGCCTTTAGTGGTGGATCAAGCCAGCATGGCAGGCGCGCTACGCGTGGTTGGTTTGCAGGATAACCGCGTTATTGCCGGTGCTGGCGATATGATTTACACCACGTCGGTCGCGAATAGCGCAACGGCGCCTGTGTGGCAGGTATTTCGCGCGGGTAAGCCGCTGAAGGATCCCGAAACAAAAGAAGCGCTGGGTTTTGAAGCGCTGTATATCGGCACGGCACGTCTGACAGCGCAAGGCGAGGTGACTTCCTTCCGTTTGCTGACCACAAAAGAAGAAGTGCTGGCCGGTGATCTGTTATTGCCTGCGCCGCGTGTTGATGTGGTGAGCTACACCCCGCATGCGCCGGAGCAAGCAATTAAAGCGCGGGTGTTGTCGATTTATGGCGGGGTTCAGTATGGTGGGCCGCAAGCGGTGGTGGTCTTGAATCGTGGCAAAAAGGATGGCCTTGAGGCGGGCCATGTGCTGGCAATAGATACGGCGGGTGCCGTGCTGGATGATCGTTTCCAGGGCGAGAAAAAAACCTATACCTTGCCCGATGCGAGAAACGGCCTGGTGTTTGTTTTCCGTGTCTTTGATCGGGTCGCCTATGCCTTGGTGATGAGTGCACAAAAACCTGTGGTTGTAGGCGATGCGGCGCATACGCCTTGATTGGTCGAGTCCCCGAGCCCCCGAGGCACTGAATATCACTCCTGTTTTCTGTGGGCAGCCTGATGAATGAAGCGCAACCAATCAGCCAGCGCAGCGCCTTGGCTGATTGGTTGCGCTTGACGCATGTGCCAGGGGTAGGCAATGGCGCACGGCGCAATTTGCTCAAAGCGTTTGGTTTGCCGGAAGCGATTTTCGCGGCCAGCTATGCGTCACTTGCCGCTGTGGTCGGGTCTGCGGTAGCCGAGCGCTTGCTAAGCCTCGGGCCTGAGTTGTCCCAGACGATTGAAGCCGCGTTGGTGTGGGCTGAGCAGCCAGGCAATCATCTGCTCACTTTGGCCGATGCGGAATATCCGCCCGGTTTATTAACGGCGGATGACCCACCATTAATGTTGTATGCCCGCGGGCGCGTGGAGCTACTTGCACAGCCGATGTTTGCGATCGTCGGCAGCCGCAATGCCACCGCGCAAGGCGAGCGTGATGCCAACGCGTTTGCCGCAGCTTTAGGTCAGGCCGGGCTGACGGTAGTGAGCGGGCTGGCGTTAGGGATAGACGCTGCCGCGCATCGGGGTGGCTTAACGACCTCGGCCGGAACGGTAGCAATTATTGGCACGGGGGCTGATCGCCTGTATCCGGCACGCAATGAAGCGCTAGCCCGCGAAATCGTGGCCAATGGCGTGATATTGAGTGAATTTGCGTTGGGCACGCCTGCGTTGGCAGCTAATTTCCCGCGTCGTAATCGGTTGATCGCTAGCTTGGGGTTGGGCTGTCTGGTGGTTGAAGCCGCGCCTAAAAGCGGTTCGCTCATTACGGCACGTCTGGCAGCAGAAGCCGGACGTGACGTGTTTGCCATTCCGGGTTCGATCCACTCGCCCCTTGCACGAGGGTGTCATCAACTGATTCGTCAAGGCGCAAAGTTGGTTGAATCGGCTCAGGATATTCTGGAAGAATTGCGCTGGAGCCCTACCCCTGCTGAAAAAATCGCACCATTTGAAAAAGTCGGCGCTGGTGATACGGCGCTGGTAAGAAATACAGACGAAGAGCAAGTGCTCGCTTTATTGGGGCGCACCCCATGTAACCTGGACACCTTGGCAACGCGAAGTGACTTGACGCCGGGGGCACTTCTTGCCATCCTGCTACCATTGGAACTTGCCGGACGTGTTGCGCAGCTACCCGGCGGCCTCTATCAGCGATTGGATTGACACCATGATGGAAATTCTTGTTTATCTTTTTGAAAATTACCTTCCCGACACCTGTCCTCCGGCGGGCGTGTTGGCGAAAAAGCTCTCGGCAGCGGGCTTTGAGACCGATGACATCAGCGCAGCGCTGTCCTGGATGGATGGTTTGGCGGTGGGACATCAGACGTCTTGCGACCTGCCTGCTGCTGGCTCGATCCGTATTTATGACGAGGAAGAGCAAGACCGCTTGTCGGTCGAATGCCGTGGGTTTATCAGCTTTCTTGAGCAATGTGCCGCGATTGATGCGCCCCTGCGTGAATCTATTATTGAGCGTGCTTTGGCCCTGCCGGACGATGAAATCAGCCTGGACCGCTTCAAGATTGTTGTGCTTGCCATGATTTGGCGCACCCGGCATGAAGTCGATGCGTTGATTCTGGAAGAGATTTTGGCCGAAGAGGTTGATGAGGCCGATCTGGACATTGGCGAGCACGTTACCCGCATCCTGCTTAATTAGCCCCCCCTTGTTTGATGCGCATTTGATGTATGAGCCGCGCCTGATTCAAATTAACATGCGCCGTGCTTGATGCGCCTTGCCTAACTAATCTACCCACTATGACCAAGCAACTCATCATCGCCGAAAAACCTTCCGTCGCCCAGGACATCGCCAAGGCATTGGCTGGTATGGGAGAAAAATTCGAGCGGACAGGAGACTATTTCGAGAGCGAAAATTATGTGCTCTCGTCTGCCATCGGCCACTTGCTGGAGCTGGTGGTGCCCGAAGAATATGAAGTCAAGCGCGGCAAATGGAGTTTTGCGCATTTGCCGGCGATTCCACCCCACTTTGCATTGAATCCGATTGAGCGTACCCAGGAACGGTTAAAGCTGCTGACCCGACTGATCAAGCGCAAGGATGTCACGGGGTTGGTTAATGCGTGTGATGCTGGGCGTGAAGGCGAATTGATTTTTCGTTACGTTGCGCAACATGCGCTAGGCGAAAAACAAAAACCCATGCGTCGCTTGTGGTTGCAATCCATGACCGCCAACGCTATCCGCGATGGTTTTGCCCATTTGCGCACGGCAGCAGAAATGCAGCCGCTGGCCGATGCGGCGCGGTGCCGCTCGGAAGCCGATTGGCTCATCGGCATCAATGGCACGCGTGCCATGACGGCTTTCAACTCGAAAGAAGGCGGCTTTTACAAGACCCCCGTGGGGCGTGTGCAAACGCCCACGCTGGCCATCATGGTCGAGCGCGAGCGCCGCATTAAAAGTTTTATTTCGCGCGACTACTGGGAGGTGGAAGCGGAATTTCAATGTGTGGCCGGCGTTTATCGCGGCCGCTGGATCGATGAGAAATTCAAGAAAGAAGACGATGAACACGCCCGTGCCGAGCGTTTGTGGGAGCAATCGCGGGCGGATGCCATTCGTACCAAATGCCTGGGTCAGCATGGCATGGCTGAGGACGAAAGCAAACCCAAGACCGAAGCTTGCCCGATGCTTTACGATTTAACCTCGCTGCAGAGGGAAGCCAACAGCCGGTTTGGTATCTCGGCAAAAAACACCTTGGGCCTGGCGCAAGCGTTGTACGAAAAACACAAGGCGCTGACTTACCCGCGAACCGACAGCCGCCATCTGCCGGAAGATTATTTGAACACCGTTAAAGAGACGTTGGGTTCGATGAGCGAAACAGCCTACGCGCCTTTTGCCGCGACGATCTTGAAGAGTGGCTGGGTGCATCCGAATAAACGCATTTTCAACAACGCGAAAATATCCGATCACTTTGCCATTATTCCTACGGGCATCATGCCCAAAACGCTGTCGGAACCCGAGCAGAAAATTTACGATCTGGTGACCAAACGTTTTCTCGGTATTTTTTATCCGGCTGCGGAATACAACATCACCACGCGCATCACGCGGGTTGAAAACGAGGCCTTCAAGACTGACGGCAAAGTATTGGTCACACCGGGCTGGCTTGCCGTGTATGGCAGAGAGTCGCAAGAGGATGAGGAGAATCCCAACCTGCCGCCGCTGGAAAAGAATGAGCGCGTATGGGCCAAGGATATTGAAGTCAAGGCCAAAACCACCCAGCCGCCACCGCGTTTTTCAGAAGCCACGCTGCTCACGGCGATGGAAGGCGCTGGCAAGCTGATCGAAGACGAAGAACTGCGCGAAGCCATGGCCGAGCGCGGTCTGGGCACACCGGCCACGCGTGCAGCGACGATCGAAGGCCTGATTACCGAGGAATACATTCACCGCAACGGCCGCGAATTGCAGCCAACAGCTAAGGCAGCCTCGTTACTATTCGCGCTGGAAAATCTTGGCGTGGATGACATTCGCCTGCCTGAACTGACCGGCGAATGGGAATACAAGCTGAAGGAGATGGAGCACGGACGCTTAAAGCGTGACGAGTTTATGAATCAGATCATGGACAGGACACGTACCATGGTCGAGCGCATCAAGACCGGCGAATTGCCCGATGCCGCGTTCTCGACGCTGAAAACACCTTGCCCCAAATGCGGCGGCGTAATTCAGGAAAACTATAAAAAATTCCAGTGCAAGTCGTGCGATTACAGTCTGTGGAAAGTTGTCGCCAGCCGCCAGTGGGAACCGGAAGAAATGGACGAGCTATTGGAAAAACGCGTCATCGGCCCGCTGCAAGGCTTTCGCAGCAAGATGGGGCGGGCTTTTGCGGCAATAATCAAGCTCAAGGAAGACCACGCGCCTGAATTCGATTTCGGCCAGTCGGATGCGGATGCCAACGAACCTGTCGATTTCTCCGGCCAGGAGCCGCTGGGCGCTTGCCCGAAATGCGCGGCGCGCGTGTTTGAGCACGGCATGATGTATGTTTGTGAAAAAGCCGTGGGCGCAGAAAAAAGTTGCGATTTCCGTTCCGGCAAGGTGATCCTGCAACAGGAAATTTTGCGCGAAGAAATGCAAAAATTGCTGGAAACCGGCAAGACCAACTTGCTCAGGGGATTTATTTCCAACAAGACGCGGCGCAAGTTCTCCGCCTTTTTGACGCGCGATGCGGCCACGGGCAAGGTGAGTTTCGAGTTCGAACCGCGCGTCGCAAAAGCAGGTGCCAAGCCGGCGGCAAAACCCAATGCCAAGGGAACCAAATCAGCGGCAGCCGCAGACTCAGGGGATGGTTCAGCTAAGAATTTGGTTGCAGGTTCAGTTGAATCTTCAGTTGAAGATTCAATCAAGGCCACCGTTGCAAAGCCAAAAGCCGCCAGCAAGGCAAAAAAAGCGCCAGCCAAGCGGGGCACCAAGGCAGCCGGGTGATCGCAACCCCTGCGCAGGCAGTTCTCGACTTCTGGTTTTTACCCAGCCAAGACCCTTTGCATAACACTTATCGTGCGGCGTGGTTTCAGAAGGACGCCGAATTTGATCAGCAGATTCGCGAGCACTTTGCCAAAGAGGTTGAGGCAGCATTGGTCGGCGAGCGATTTGCTGTCAGCGAGCGGATAGAAGGACACGCGCTCACGCGGCTAGCTGAAATTCTCTTGCTCGATCAATTTACGCGCAATATTTTTCGGGATACGCCCAAAGCCTTTGTCGGCGATGCGGCAGCGCATGCGTTGGCACATGATTTAGTTGCCAGCGCACAGCATGAAAGCTTGTCGCCTTTCATGCGCTGGTTTGCGTATTTACCTTTTGAACATAGCGAAACATTGGTAGATCAAGTGCGCGCGGTCACTTTGTTCACCCGCTTGCTTGATGATGCCCCACCCGGCCAAGAGGGAGCGTTTGCATCTGCCCTCGATTACGCCAAACGACACCACGAGGTGATTCAACGGTTTGGACGCTTTCCGCATCGCAATGTCATTCTGGGTCGCGAATCGACTGAGCAAGAGCGTTTATTTTTGCAGCAGCCGGGGTCTTCTTTTTAGTGCATGAGACAACTCAATGGCGTAGGCGACGATTAAAAAGTCGGCGCTGGTGATGCGGCGAAAAGTGTCACTTTTGTTCGGTGCAACTGACTATTGGGTTTTTTATTCTGTAAGATGCTGCCTTTGACGACAACCGAGAAAATTTTTCATGATCACTAAAGACGATATCCGTGGCGTGGCCGCGATGATTCCCACCCCTTGCAAAGAAGGGCAAGGCGGCTGGCAATTTGAGAACTCTGTCGATTTGGATGAAACTGCGCGCATGACCGAAATGCTGATTTCTGCGGGCATTGGTTCCATTGCCGCGAATGGCACAACAGGCGAATGCGCAGCGCTTTCGTTGGAAGAAAAGCTCGCTTTTACGCGCACCATCGTTGAAGTGACGCGTGGCCGGGTGCCTGTGTTTGCGGGTATTACCACGCTGGGCACAAAGGAAACTGTGCGTCAAATGAAGATGTTTCGCGAACTGGGTGTTGAAGGTGGTTTTGTCGGCTTGCCCCTATGGCAGACCCCGACCATTGCCAATTCGGTCAAGTTTTACGCTGATCTGGCTGAAGCTGTGCCAGACATGGGTTTGATGGTGTATGCCAACCCGTTGTTTTTCAAATCCACTTTCCCGGTTGAATTCTGGGCCGGTGTGGGCAAACACTGCCCGACCGTGGTGACTTGTAAATACGTGGGCAATCTGATGGATCCAAAGAACATGCTGGCCGATTTGCCCGCCAGCATGGATGCCGCCCCCCAGGTGCAATTTTTGCCAATCGACTTTGTTGCGCCCATGGCCTATGACTTGGTGGGCGATCGCTTAAAAGGCATGTGGTCTACCGCCTGCGTGATGGGGCCTGAACCCGTGGTTGCCCTGCAAAAAGCGCTTGATGCTGGTGATAAGGCGCGCATGGGGGAGATCATGCATGATATTCATGGTTTGCCGAACGCGATCCCTGACTTTAAGGATCTGGCCAAGTACAACGTTCAAGTTGAGAAACTGCGCTGCAATGCTGCGGGTTATATCAAGGCAGGCCCCTGTCGTGCGCCTTATCAGGATATCCCGGACGATTGGCGTGCTGCAACCGAAGCCAATGGTAGAGCCTGGGCTCAGATGTGCGAAAGCAAATATCGCTGCTAATTTATCGATGAACTATTCCCGCTGACATTTCAGGCAGAGGGCAGTGAAGGGCAAGAGCTACTGACCATGAGTAGCTCTTGCCCTTACTTCTTTCCCTTACGCTTGGTAGGGTTCCCGTGAGATCGGGCTAGGTTTATACTTCGCAGCTTCATAAAATATTTCGACCGCGTTAGCAGAGCAGAATATTTTATGATCGTATGAGAGGCGTCGTCATGTGGCATATTCAGCGTGAAACGCCGTATTGCGAGAGCCGACTTTTCAAGACAGCATGACGAGTGATTAATCCTCTGTTTAATGTTCAAAGTCTGGCTTTATATCAACGAATGTTTCGTCATCAAAAAAGCAATCAGCCAAAAGGATAGACAGTGAAGCAGATAAAAAACTTTATCAATGGCGAATTTGTCGCTACCGAAAAATGGTTTGAGAAGCGCTCCCCGCTGGATAACACAGTGATTGCACAGGTCGCAGAAGCCGGCCAGGTCGAAGTGGATGCGGCGGTCAAGGCCGCGCGCGCAGCGCTTAACGGCCCATGGGGCCAGATGGCAGTGGTGGATCGCGTTGAATTGTTGTACGCAGTGGCCAATGAAATCAATGCACGGTTCGAAGATTTTCTGGCGGCTGAATGTGCCGATACCGGCAAGCCCCGCAACTTGGCGCGCCACATTGATATTCCGCGCGGCGCAGCCAATTTCAAGGTGTTTGCCGATGTGGTGAAAAACGTGCCTACCGAGTTTTTCGAAACTGCCACGCCAGATGGCAAGGGCGCGATCAACTATGGTTATCGGGCCCCTGTTGGCGTCGTGGGTGTCGTGTGTCCGTGGAATCTTCCCCTGTTGCTGATGACATGGAAAGTAGGCCCTGCGTTGGCGTGCGGTAATACGGTCGTGGTCAAGCCCTCTGAAGAAACACCGCAAACCGCATTGTTGCTGGGCGAAGTGATGAACAAGGTGGGCATGCCTAAAGGCGTTTATAACGTGGTGAACGGATTCGGCCCCAATTCCGCTGGCGCTTTTCTTACCGGCCATCCAGGTGTTAATGCCATCACCTTTACTGGTGAGACGCGCACGGGCGAAGTCATCATGAAAGCGGCAGCGACAGGCGCACGCCCTGTATCCTTGGAAATGGGCGGTAAAAATGCGGCCATTGTGTTTGCTGATTGCGATTTTGATGCAGCCATTGAAGGCACGATGCGTTCAGCTTTTGCCAACTGTGGCCAAGTGTGTTTAGGCACCGAGCGCGTGTATGTCGAGCGGCCGATATTCGAGAAGTTTGTTGCTGCGATGAAAAAAGGTGCTGAAGGCTTGAAACTAGGGGTACCTGATGATGAGACCGCCAATATGGGGCCGTTGATCAGCAAAGAGCATCAGGAAAAAGTCTTGTCGTATTACGCCAAAGCCAAAGCAGAAGGTGCAACCATTGTCACTGGCGGAGGAGTGCCTGCCATGCCGGGTGAGTTGGCGAATGGTTGCTGGGTGCAGCCGACCATCTGGACCGGTTTGCCGGAAACAGCGTCTGTCGTGAAAGAAGAAGTGTTTGGCCCCTGTTGCCACATTGCGCCCTTTGATAGCGAAGAAGAAGTCTTGTCGCGCGCCAACGATAATGAGTATGGCCTGGCAACCGCAATCTGGACGCAGAATATCTCGCGTGCACACCGCGTAGCGGCTAAAATGGAAGTTGGTATTGCCTGGGTAAATAGCTGGTTCCTGCGCGATTTACGCACGCCGTTTGGCGGGGCAAAGCAATCCGGTATTGGTCGAGAGGGTGGCGTACATTCGCTTGAGTTTTACACGGAACTTAAAAATATCTGCATCAAACTTTAAGGAAAATCATGGATAAGCAAACCATCCAGTTGTTAGGCGACGAACTTTATCAAGCGCTCATCACCGGGCAAGTCATTGAACCGCTGACTAACCGCTATGCCGACATTACCATTAACGATGGTTATCAGATTCAGAGCCGGTTGGTGGGGCGTCGGATAGAAAAAGGCGCGCGGGTTGTCGGCAAGAAAATTGGCGTCACCAGCCGTGTCGTCATGAACATGCTGGGCGTGAATCAGCCTGACTTTGGTATTTTGCTTGATGACATGATTTACAACGAAGGCGAAGCCATCGAGTACAAATCACTGATTCAGCCTAAAGCAGAAGGCGAAATTGCCTTTGTCATGAAAAAAGACCTGATGGGCCCGGGTGTCACGGGTGCCGATGTTCTGGCCGCCACAGAAGGCGTGATTGCCTGTTTCGAGATTGTCGATTCACGTATTCGTGACTGGAAAATCAAGGTCCAGGACACGGTGGCGGATAACGCATCATGCGGTGTCATGGTGCTGGGTGACCAGTTAGTGGACGTGCGTAAGGTGGATTTGATGACGTGCGGCATGCTGGTTGAGCGGAATGGAGAGATTGTCGGTACCGGTTCAGGCGCTGCAACAATGGCTTCCCCCGTGAATGCCATCGCTTGGCTAGCCAATACGCTGGGTGCACTAGGCATCCCGCTCAAGGCAGGTGAAATCGTGTTGTCTGGCTCGCTGGCCGCCATGTTCCCCATTGCAGCGGGCGATAACTTCCGCGTCACGATTGGCGGCATTGGCAGCTGTTCGGTGCGTTTTGTTTAATTTTCTTAATTTTATTTAATTGAGCCCACGGTGGATTTACAACTTAATGCCAAGCGCGCACTGGTAACCGGCTCTACGGCTGGCATTGGCTTTGCCATTGCCAGTGCGTTAGCGGCCGAAGGCGCGCACGTTGTTCTAAATGGGCGCACGCAGGCGCGAGTAGATGACGCATTGGCACGATTGCAGGGCGCTTGCCCACACGCCAAAGTGAGCGGCATTGCGGCGGACTTATCGACTGCTGCGGGGACAGCGCAATTGTTGGCAGCCTGCCCTGAGGTAGATATTCTGGTCAATAACCTTGGTATTTTTGCTTCGGTGCCATTTGAAGCAATTGATGATAGCGAATGGTTTCGGTTTTTCGAGGTGAATGTCATGAGCGGCGTGCGCTTGGCGCGTCATTATTTGCCGCAAATGAAAACCCGCGATTGGGGGCGTATCATTTTTATTTCCAGCGAATCGGGTGTGTGTCCGCCCGCTGAGATGGTGCATTACGGCATGACAAAATCGGCACAACTATCTGTATCCCGTGGTTTGGCTGAAACCTGTGTTGGCACGCGTGTTACGGTTAACGCCGTGTTACCCGGGCCGACGCGCACGGAAGGTGTGGGCGAATATTTCGACAATCTGGCAAAGCAGCAAAAAATCAGCTTTGCCGATATGGAGAAACAATTGTTTGCTTCTGCCCGACCGACATCCATACTCAAACGCCTGATTGAGCCTGCAGAAATTGCCAGTACGGTCGCCTATCTGTGCAGCCCGCTCTCTGCGGCGACTAATGGTGCAGCGATCCATGCCGAAGGGGGCATTGTTCGCAGTCTGGTCTAACCTGATCTTTGTCTGCATTACTATTTAATTTTTAAGGAGTTACCGACATGAAAAAAATCCGCTGTGCATTAATCGGCCCCGGCAATATCGGCACCGATCTGCTTTATAAACTCAAGCGCAGCCCTGTGCTGGAGCCGGTATGGATGGTCGGCATTGATCCGACTTCCGATGGCTTGAAGCGCGCAGCTGAAATGGGCATAAAAGTTACCGCCGATGGCGTCGATGGCCTGTTGCCTCACGTCAAGGCAGATAACATTCAAATTGCTTTTGATGCGACCAGTGCTTATGTACATGCTGAAAACAGCCGCAAGCTGAATGCGTTGGGTGTCATGATGATCGATTTGACACCAGCTGCTATCGGCCCTTTTTGCGTTCCTCCAGTGAATCTCAAAGAGCACTTGGGCAAGCGTGAAATGAATGTGAACATGGTGACCTGTGGTGGCCAGGCAACGATTCCTCTCGTGGCTGCTGTTTCCCGTGTGCAGCCCGTGAAGTATGGCGAAATTGTCGCCACGGTGTCATCCAAATCAGCCGGCCCCGGCACGCGTAAAAACATCGACGAATTCACCCGCACCACGGCGGGCGGGATTGAAAAAGTCGGTGGCGCCAAGCAAGGCAAGGCGATCATCATAATCAACCCCGCAGAACCCCCGCTCATCATGCGCGACACTGTGCATTGCTTGACTGAAACCGAGCCCGATCAAGCCAAAATCACTGCGTCGATTCACGACATGATTAAAGAAGTGCAAAAATATGTGCCGGGTTACCGCTTGGTGAACGGCCCGATTTTTGATGGCAACCGCGTGTCGATTTACATGGAAGTCGAAGGCCTGGGTGATTATCTGCCCAAATATGCCGGCAATCTGGACATCATGACTGCCGCCGCTGCACGTACTGCTGAGATGTTTGCCGAAGAAATCATTGCTGGCAAACTTGTTCTGGAACCCGTTGCTGCGCTGGCAGCCTAAGGAGAACTATCATGAATTTAAGAGGCAAAAAAATCACCGTCCATGACATGACCTTGCGTGATGGCATGCACCCCAAACGTCATCAAATGACGCTGGAACAAATGCGCTCGATCGCCACGGCATTGGATGAGGCAGGCGTACCGCTGATTGAAGTCACCCACGGTGACGGCCTGGGCGGCTCGTCCGTGAACTACGGATTTCCCATGCACACCGATGAGGAATATCTCGGTGCCGTGATTCCCTTGATGAAAAAAGCCAAGATTTCGGCATTGCTATTGCCGGGTATTGGTACAGTCGATCATCTGCGCATGGCGCACGATCTGGGCGTGAGTACTATTCGCGTTGCGACTCACTGTACCGAAGCGGATGTGTCCGAACAGCACATCATGCTGGCACGCAAGCTGGACATGGATACGGTCGGGTTTTTGATGATGGCGCACATGAA
>JAUSMB010000066.1 GCA_030645365.1 Rugosibacter sp. | reverse complement strand
CAACCGCGGGCGTTGAGCAAAACAAACCCACATTGATGCCAGACACCGCAAAACGCGCCTGCTCGGCTGCGATGGCAAGATCACACGTTGCCACCAGCTGGCAGCCTGCGGCCGTCGCCACGCCCTGTACCCGCGCAATCACCGGTTGTGGCATCCGCGTGATGGCCAGCATGGCCTCGGCGCATTGCCCAAATAAATCCTGCATATATTCTTTGGTGTGCTGGGCACGCATTTCTTTAAGATCATGCCCGACGCAAAATGCTTTGCCCGCACCCGTGATTACCACAACACGTACCGCTTTATCGACGGCAATCGAGGCAAGCTCGGTTTGCAACGCGGTGAGCAAATCTTTTGACAAAGCATTGAATTGCGCGGGCCGGTTCAAGGTCAGTGTGGCGACACCTTGGGCATCTTCACGCAAGAGGATGGCTTGCGGATCCGGGTTGTTGTTCATCACATTCTCCTCATATGGCTATTCTTCTCGTTCTTCTCGTTCTAATGGAAGCAAACATGCACATCCGCTTCCCTATCGCCGTGTCACCAGCGCCGACTTTTTAACTTATTCACTTATTTATTAGTGCGCTCGGGCACTTTCCTCAGGCACAACCAGAGGCCCACCGCAATCATTGGCAGACTGAGCCATTGCCCCATGCTGATGGTGTAAGACAACCCGAAAATGCCCGCATCCGGCTCACGAAAAAATTCCGCAGCAGCACGCAGCACACCGTAACCGATAAGAAAAAATCCCGACACGCGCCCAATATCGCGTTGCCGTGTTGAAAAAATCCACAGCACGATAAACAATAGCAAACCCTCGCCTGCCGCTTGATATAGCGGTGACGGGTGGCGCGGCAAGTTATCCACCTGCGGGAACACCATCACCCAAGGCAGCGTGGCATCGGCTACGCGCCCCCACAGTTCGCCGTTGATAAAGTTGCCGATGCGCCCGGCCATTAACCCCAAGGGTACGAGCGGGGCAATAAAGTCGGTCACCTGAAAAAATGTTTTGCCGTGTTTGCGGCCCCACACCCACATGGCCACCAGCACGCCAAGAAAACCGCCATGAAAACTCATGCCACCTTTCCACACGGCAAGAATATCCAGCGGATGCGCCAGGTAATAGCCGGGGTCATAAAAAACCACCTGGCCCAATCGTCCACCGAGCACCACGCCGAGCACGCCATAAAACAGCAAATCATCCAGATTGATTGCCGTCATGCCATGCCAGGGTTGCGTCCGCGCGCGCGCCTTGCCCAGCCACAGAAAGGCCATGAACCCGGCGAGATACATCAAGCCATACCAGCGCACAGCCAGCGGGCCAAGGTGAAGAGCAACAGGATCAAACTGAGGATAGATCAACATGGGCGAATGAGTAGTCTGGTTGGGCTGCTTGGGCTAGAATTCCCATTCTAAGACACACTAAGACACAACTGCGCGCGACGCTCTGTCGTGCCACATCCTTTCGGAGATCATCATGCCAGTTTATCGTTCACGTACATCCACTCACGGCCGCAACATGGCGGGTGCGCGCGCCCTGTGGCGTGCTACCGGCATGAAGGATGGCGACTTTGGCAAACCGATTATCGCTGTGGTGAATTCGTTCACCCAGTTCGTGCCGGGTCATGTACACCTGAAAGATCTGGGCCAGATGGTCGCCCGCGAGATCGAAGCGGCGGGTGGCATCGCCAAGGAATTCAACACCATCGCGGTGGATGACGGCATTGCCATGGGCCATGGCGGCATGTTGTATTCGCTGCCGAGCCGCGAGCTGATTGCCGATTCGGTTGAATACATGGTCAATGCCCATTGTGCGGATGCCATGGTGTGCATTTCCAACTGCGACAAAATTACGCCGGGGATGCTGATGGCCTCTTTGCGTATCAATATTCCCACGGTTTTCGTTTCCGGCGGGCCGATGGAAGCGGGCAAAGTGCAGTGGCACGGCAAGTTCCGCAAAGTCGATCTGATCGACGCGATGATTGAAGCGGGCGACTCGAAAAACAGCGACGCCGATGTGGCGGACATGGAGCGCTCAGCCTGCCCAACCTGCGGCTCGTGTTCTGGCATGTTCACGGCCAATTCGATGAACTGCCTGACTGAAGCGCTGGGTTTGTCACTTCCCGGTAATGGTTCGCTACTGGCTACCCATGCTGACCGCAAGCAGCTTTTCCTGCGCGCCGGACGTCTGGTGGTTGACCTGTGCAAACGCTGGTATGAAGAGGATGACGCCAGCGTGTTGCCGCGCAATGTCGCCTCGTTCAAAGCGTTTGAAAATGCCATGACGCTGGACATCAGCATGGGCGGTTCAACCAACACCGTGCTTCACTTGTTGGCGGCTGCGCACGAAGCGGGCACTAACTTCACCATGCAGGATATTGACCGGCTCTCGCGCCATGTGCCCTGCCTGGCCAAAGTAGCGCCAGCCACACAGAAATATCACATGGAAGACGTGCACCGCGCAGGCGGCATCATGGCGATTTTAGGCGAGCTGGATCGCGCCGGATTGATCCATCGCGACCTGCCCACGGTGCATTCCCCGACATTGGGCGCAGCACTCGAGCAGTGGGATGTGGCACGCTCGCAAGATATCGCCACGCAAGATTTTTATCGCGCAGCACCCGGTGGCATTCCAACCCAAACCGCGTTTTCGCAAGACCGGCGTTATCCCGATCTGGATATTGATCGTGCAGAAGGCTGTATTCGTGACAAGGCGCACGCCTATTCGCAAGATGGTGGTTTGGCCGTGCTGTTTGGCAACATTGCCGAGAAAGGCTGCATCGTCAAAACAGCGGGCGTGGATGATTCCATTCTCAAATTTACCGGCCGCGTGCGGCGTTGCGAATCACAAGACGAAGCTGTGGAAAAAATCCTGGCAGACCAGATCGTCGCTGGCGATATCGTGGTCATCGTGTATGAAGGCCCCAAAGGTGGGCCGGGCATGCAGGAGATGCTTTACCCCACCAGCTATTTGAAATCCAAAGACCTGGGCAAAGTGTGCGCACTACTCACTGATGGCCGCTTTTCTGGCGGCACATCCGGCTTATCCATTGGCCATGCCTCGCCGGAAGCTGCATCGGGTGGCGCCATTGGCTTGGTCGAAGAAGGCGACATCATCGAGATCGACATCCCCAACCGCAGCATCAATCTGGTCATCGAAAAGTCGGCGCTGGCAACACGGCGAAAAGCCATGGAAGCACGCGGCGCAGCGGCATGGAAACCAGCCAATCGGCAACGCGAAGTCTCTACTGCGCTCAAAGCCTATGCCGCACTGACCACCTCGGCTGATACGGGTGCCGTGCGTGACGTAACGCAGCTGGGCTAACTTGGCCATTACCAACTTAGCCCCTCATGCTGGCGCATGACCCACATGACCCCGGCGTCAAACGATGAGCCCATCACCGGTGTCATTCTGGCCGGTGGCCAGGGCAAGCGCATGGGTGGCGTGGATAAAGGCCTGCAAGACTTACATGGCCGGCCGATGGTGCAATGGGTAATCGATCGGCTGGCACCGCAAGTAGCGCACCTACTGATCAACGCGAATCGCAACCTCGAGCGCTATGCCGAGTTTGGCTATCCTGTCATCGCCGATGAAATACCTGATTACGCCGGCCCTCTGGCAGGAATCCAGATAGCATTAACCCATGCCACCACGCCGCTAGTCGCCATCGTACCGTGCGACTCGCCTTGGCTGCCCACCGATCTGGTGGCACGTCTTTTTAATGCACTGCAAAAAAGCGCTGCCGATCTTGCGGTAGCGCACACAGCAACGCGCATCCAGCCGGTGTTTTGCCTTGCCCGACGCTCATTATTGCCACAGCTGAATGATTATCTTGCTCGCGGTAACCGCCAAGTGATCGGCTGGCACGCACTGCTAAAAACATGTGACGTACTGTTTGACGACAGTACGGGGGCATTTAGCAATCTCAACACAGTACAAGCGCTTGCTGACCCTATAAATTAAACAGGCAGCACGCCACAGAAAAATACCTGGGTGCGGATTAGTGCATGGTTTGGGAGTGAAAGCATTAGCCGGATGAAGTAATCATCCTGCGCGAAACTAACGCTGATTTAGTGAAAACTGGAGCGGGCGAAGGGAGTCGAACCCTCGTTATCAGCTTGGGAAGCTGGAGTAATGCCGTTATACGACGCCCGCGTTTGAAACCTTGCCTGAAAAAGCCAAGTGCGAATTTTATCCTTACATCAGCACAATGTCGAATTGCTCTTGCGTATAACCACTTTCAGGATGCAGTGACACAGGGCGGCCAATGAAATCGGACAGCATGGTTAAAGCCTGGGCTTCTTCTTCCAGAAACTTATCGATCACCACGGGAGCAGCGATGACGCGTAGTTCGCGAGCAGCAAACTGGCGGGCTTCGCGCAGTAGCTCGCGCAAAATTTCATAGCAGACGGTTTGCGCAGTTTTTATTTCGCCACGCCCGCTGCACACCGGGCAAGGCTCGCAAAGAATCTGCGCCAGGCTTTCACGCGTGCGCTTGCGTGTCATTTCGATCAACCCCAGCTGAGTAAACTCGGAGAGGGTTATACGCGTGCGATCAGATGCCAGGGCTTTTTTAAATTCGGCGAGGACGACCGTTTGATGTTGTTCATCGTCCATGTCAATAAAATCGACAATGATGATGCCACCCAGGTTACGCAAGCGCAACTGATGCGCTACCGCTAATGCGGCTTCAAGATTTGTCTTGAAAATCGTGTCATTAAAATTACGCACGCCGACAAATCCGCCTGTATTCACATCAATGGTGGTCATGGCTTCAGTCTGATCAAAAATCAAATAGCCACCTGATTTCAGATCAACGCGTCGCGCGAGCGCTTTTTGTATTTCATCCTCGATGCCATGCAACTCAAACAACGGGCGGTCGCCCGTATAGTGCACCAGCCGATTACTGACTTGCAGCACATATTCTTGCGCAAAAGTTTTCAGCTTCTGAAAGTTTTCACGCGAATCGATCAGCACAGCCGTGGTTTCTTCTGTGACAAAATCTCGCAGCACGCGTTGCGCCAAGGTGAGATCATGATGCAACAGCACCGGCGGAAACATGCCCACGCTGCGCTGCTTTATTTCCTGCCAGATACGCCGCAAATAGACAATGTCAGCCGCCAGCTCGTCATCAGTGGCCTCGCATGCGACCGTGCGTAAAATAAATCCGCCACGATCTTCTGGTGAGAGTAGTGCCTGAATACGGCCACGCAATTTTTCGCGCGCTTCTTCGTCAACAATCCGCTGGGAAATACCCACACGATCATCTTGCGGCAGGTAAACCAGTAGCCTGCCTGCAATCGAAATCTGCGTCGTTAAGCGTGCACCTTTGGTGCCAATCGGCTCTTTTTGCACCTGGACACACAGCGATTGTCCTGCGCTAAGCATCTGTTCAATAGGCCGCTGTTCTGCACCATTGGTCACTCGCTCGTCCCGGATGTCACCGGCATGCAAAAAAGCCGAGCGCTCCAGGCCAATATCGACAAATGCCGATTGCATGCCAGGCAAAACACGTACGACACGACCAAGATATATATTACCGACCACACCACAGCAGTTGTTGCGTTCGATGTGCAGCTCCTGCACAACGCCTTGATGCAATGAAGCAACGCGCGTTTCTTCTGGCGTGAAGTTAATTAAAAACTCTTCAGCCACGTGTGCGCACAATCGGTAGAGGAATCATCACACCGCGTGCCCAAATTCACGCAGCATGAGCACGGTCTCGCATAATGGCAAACCGACAATACCCGTGTAAGAGCCGCGAATGGATTCAACAAAAGTCGCTGCCCGGCCTTGAATGCCATACGCACCCGCCTTGTCCAGGGGATCGCCGCTTTGCACATAGCGCAGAATTTCATTCTCTGTCAGCACTCTGAACGTGACTTCGCTCACCGACAAACAGGATTTAACCCGCGGCTCAATATCGTGCGGCATGACCGCCACAACCGAAGTCAATACGCGGTGACTACGGCCGGATAACCGCTGCAAAATGGCAATGGCATCCGCACTGTTTTTGGGTTTTCCGATCACTTCGCCGTCCAGATCAATCGTTGTATCGGCTGCTAGCAGCAAACGCCTTGGCATATGCCGTTGCAGTAAAAGACTAGCGCCAAAAGTAGCCTTGGCGCGGGCAACACGCTGCACATACACTTCTGGCGTTTCGCCTGCCAAACAGCTTTCATCCACTGCCTCGTCTTGCCTTTCGGCAGAGCGCAATAGCATCAATTCAAAACGAATACCGGCCTGGTTTAGCAACTCACGGCGACGTACGCTTCGCGATACTAAATACATACGGGTATCAGGCATGGTGGTTACTCACGATGGTAAGGATGTCCTTTGATCACACTGGCTGCACGGTATAAGGCTTCGGCTAGGATAACCCGGACGAGCGCATGAGGTAAAGTCAGGCTGGAAAGCCGCAGTGTTTCATGGGCCGAATCCTTGATACGTGTTGCCAGACCATCAGGGCCGCCAATCAAAAAAGCGACGTCGTACCCACCTGACATCCATTGCGTTAATCGCTCGCTCAACTGCCGGGTAGTGACGGCATCACCCTGCTCATCGAGCACAATGCGGCGGCAGTTGGGCGACAATGCAGCATCCAGGCGCGTGGCTTCAGCAGCCATCATCGCTGTGGCATTTTTGCCAGTCGTGCGGGGTTCGGGTTTGATTTCCAGCAGATCAAGCGACAACTCACGCGGCATGCGTTTGGCGTAGTCACCCCAACCTGCCACCACCCATGCGGGTGGGCGGGCAGCAATTGCAGCGACAATTAATTTCACGTCCGTTGGCCCACGCTTGACTCAAGGTTTTCTCAAGGTTTTCTCACGAGAATTCACACGCAACTCACCAGCGATTCACTCTTCGGCCGGTTTTTTGCTGCGTTTGGGCACCGCTTGCCAGAGTTCTTCGAGGTTATAGTGGGAGCGTATCACCGGCTGCATCACATGCACCACGATATCTGCCAAATCGACCAACACCCACTCACCCGTTTCTTCGCCTTCTATGCCGAGCACGTCACCATCGGCTTCTTTGACTTTGTCATACACGTTACGCGCCAGCGATTTAACGTGCCGGCTGGAATCCCCACTGGCGATGACCATGAAATCAAACAGTGACGTGAGCTTGCTGGTGCTGATCACTTCAATATCTTTTGCTTTCATGTCTTCTAGCGCATCGATAACGATTTTTTGCAGTTTTTTAGCGTTCATAGCGTGTTCAGTAAATAGAATGGGTTTCAATATAGTCGAGAACGGTGTCAGGCACCAAATGGCGCACACTCAGCCCCTGTGCCAATCGCTGGCGAATCAGGGTTGCTGAAATCGCTAGCGGGGTAATATTAAAGGGCACAATCCGGCCGGCAGGTGCTAGGGCAATATCGGCCGGGCGGCCCAACCGCTCTGCCAGCTCAGTAACAAGACGCGCATCCACCTTACCCGCCGCATCACCAGCGCCGAGTATTTGTTGCCTTATTGCGGCTTCGTCCATGGGTATATCAGCAGGAGTGGCCGGTAACAATGGCGGCTGTCCTGGCCGCGTAGCGACACCTATGTGCGCTAAATGAAACAGCGATTGCCAGCGATGCCACGCAGGAAGTCGGGCAAAAGCATCTGCGCCCATGAGCAGCACCAAAGGGCGCTCTGCGCCGTATTGCGCGCGCAGGCGCTCGAGTGTGGCAACGGTATAACTAGGGCTGCGCGTGACAACTTCGGTGGCGTCCAATTCAAACCCGGCGGTATCAGCAATCGCGCGCGCTGCCATGGCTAATCGCTCTTGCGAGTTCGCCCGTGGCGCTTCACGCAGCAAGGGCTGGCCTGCCGGAACAAACACCACACGAACCAGTGATAGCGCTTCACGCGCCTCAATGGCCAAGCGCAGATGCGCGATATGCAGGGGATCAAATGTGCCACCAAAAATACCAATCGCACCTTCTGTGTCTGCCATGGTTTCTGTCATAGCGCGCACATCTGCCTGAACCAATGCCCACGGATCATTCATTGACTACAGCGGCCTCGCTAAAGACATCGCGGTATGAAATATAAATACTTGAAACAAGTACCGGCCCTAACAGGAGCACCAAGGCCATCCGTGCGAACAAGGCCAGAACCCCCGTCATTGATGGCATAAAAAAACTGGCGATGACAATCACCACGCCGGGCAGAATAATACCCATACCCAAAATGACTAGCCCGTAAACCGTAAAAGCTCGCCAGTTGCGCCAACTGGCGACAAAACTGAAGAACAAGGCTTTAACCGCTGACACGCCGTGCCACGAAGCAAGTAACGGCGCAAACCAGAATGCCATCACGACCGGACTGGCTAACAGCAAAAACAGGCCAAGATGGCTTAGCAAATCAACGAGTTGCTCTGCGGCTTTGCTTTGGTCGGGGTTGAGTTCTATCATCAGTGGCTGACTTGCGAGCAGCAAAATAACCGAACCTAGCAAGTGCAATCCGCCCAACCGCAGCAGAATAGTGCGCTGCGCTTCCAGACCGGCACTCAAAATATCTCGCGTTAAGGGCTGATCATGATCCAACGCACGGCACGCATTGCCGAGTAGCGCAGTTAACATCGGCAATGCCAAAGGCAATAAAAGTGGGCCAATGAACGGAATCAGGTTAACAATCAGCACAACCAAAAAATACGCCAGCGTGATACTGGTCATCTGCCTTGGGTAACGGCGCAAGAGTCGCCAACCCGCGATCAGCCAAAGCAGGCCATGACGTGCAGGCAGAGTGCGGACATTCATCGTTCGTCTTTCAGGGTGAAGTTAATGGGTTGCGTGGCGTGTATCGGAAACTCGGCTGCAAACTCCGCCGGATCAAAAGCACGATCGCCTTCAGGATCAGGCACACCAGTGATGGCAAGATCGGCAAAATTAAACAATTTTGCGTCCAGCAAATGCGAAGGCACCGCGTTTGACAGGCTGCGAAAAATCGTTGCGATGCGTCCCGGAAACTGCTTTTCCCAGTCGTTCAACATGCGCTTGACCTGCTGACGCTGCAGGTTGGGTTGCGAGCCGCATAAATCACACGGAATAATCGGAAATTCGCGCAGCGCAGCCCACGCTTCCAGATCGCTTTCTGCGCAATAGGCCAGCGGTCGTATCACCATGTGGCGGCCATCGTCCGAGACCAGCTTGGGTGGCATGGACTTTAATTTGCCGCCAAAGAACAGATTCAAAAACAAGGTTTGCAAAATATCATCGCGGTGATGCCCAAGGGCAATTTTGGTCGCACCCAACTCGTCCGCTACGCGGTACAACACTCCCCGGCGCAAGCGAGAGCACAAGGAGCACGTGGTCTTCCCCTCCGGTATCAGGCGTTTGACGATGCTATAGGTATCCTCATTTTCAATATGAAAAGGAATGCCTAAACCCGTCAGATAGCGGGGCAATACATCCGCAGGAAAACCCGGTTGTTTCTGATCAAGATTAACCGCAATAATTTCAAAATCAATCGGCGCATGCTCACGCAAATGGAGCAGCATATCGAGCATGGCATATGAATCCTTGCCGCCGGACAAACACACCATTACCCGATCGCCTGCTGTGATCATCTTGAAATCAGCAATCGCCTGGCCGGTATTGCGGCGCAGTCGTTTGGCCAGCTTATTGGCTTCAAAGGCCGGTTTGTTTGCCTGCCGTGCGGTTAAAGGCGCATTCATTTTTTTACCTTATCAATCTATAAATAGGCACTTCTGCCACCATCCACGGTGATAACTTGTCCCGTCACATAAGGCGCGTCGAAGACTAAAAATCTCACCGCGCGGGCAATGTCTGTTGCCGAACCCACGCGCTTGAGCAAGGTATGCTCGATGATGGTCTGGCGTTCATCCGCTGAAAAATCCGTCGCGTTTTCAGGCCACTCAACCGCACCCGGAGCCACTGCATTAACCCGCACTTGCGGGCCTAGCTCAACCGCCAATGCACGTGTCAAACCCAGCAAACCGGCTTTCGCTGCGCAGTACAGCGCATATCCCTTGAGTGGGCGCTCAGCATGCACATCTGTCAAATTGACAATGCACCCCCCGTGCTGGGCCAGATATGGCGCAGCCGCTTGCGCGAGAAACAGCGGTGCTTTGAGGTTCGTGCCAACGAGATCATCCCACGCCGCCGTATTGGTAGCGCCGACTTTTGTGGGATAAAACGACGAGGCATTATTCACCAACCCATCCAGCCGACCAAACTGGGCAACGACTGCGGCGATCAACCCCGGTAAGGCATCCGTGTTGCGCAGATCCGCAGCAAAACCAGCAGCGGACTCTGGCCGTAGCGCATTGAGCGATGCCACCAGTGCCAGCGCTTCTGTTGTGGAGGTGTGATAGTGAACCGCGACACAGGCACCTGCGGCATGCAGTGTGCGCACGATTTCAGCGCCAACGCGGCGCGCTGCACCAGTCACCAGGATGACATGCGGAATGACAGGCAGAATGACGGGCAGAACACCAGGCACAGAAAGAGAAGAGTTATCTGAGTTCATCGCGCGGGAAGTATACCGGCCAACACGCGCGCAGCCGCAGCGAAACCAAAACCTGCGGTCACTGCAGCAGAAGACCCATAACCCGCGCAGGCAAGTCCAGCACTACCATCCAAGTCAGTACCCACTTCATTCGTTATGCACATGTTTTCATTCTCGGCATCGCCTTCCATGAGCATACCCGTGGGGCGCCTAATTTGTTCTGGTGAAAAAACACATTCCACATCAAACTTCTTTTTTGGATCACGCGAAAAACCATATAACTTACGCAGCCGGGCGCGCACTTTCGAGGCCAGCGCATCCTGCGTTGTACGCGACAGATCAACCACCTGTATCTGTGTGGGATCAAGCCGCCCGCCCGCGCCGCCCGTAGTCAGGATGCGCAGCCCTTGCTGGCGACAATGCGCAATCAGTGCGGCTTTGGCACGCACATTATCAATGGCATCAATAACGGCATCACAGGCTGGAATCAGTGCAGCCACGTTCGTCTCGTCAATGAATTCTTCGATAGTCGCAACTTGGCAAGCCGGGTTGATGCCCTCAATGCGCGCCGCCATCGCCAGCACCTTGGCAGCGCCCAAGGTGGCTTCGAGTGCATGAACCTGACGATTGATGTTTGACGCCGCAATGTGATCAAGATCAATTAGCGTGATGTGCCCCACTCCTGAACGGGCCAGCGCTTCTGCCGCCCACGAACCCACGCCGCCGATGCCCACCACCACCACGTGAGATGCAGTCGCACGCGCCAGGGCCCCGGCGCCATACAAGCGATCTATGCCCGCAAATCGCCGGGCATGATCATCCATATCTAATTGGGCCAAAGGGGCGCTCGAGGAAACAAGCGAAGCGATCAGGGAAGGCATAGGAGGTTCCCTCGTCTGAGCGGATGACGAATCATCCTGCAAGAGCGGACAAAAACGCCTTCCCTAAGTTGCGGGATATTTTTATCTACCCAGTTTTTTAGCGCTAACGCCGCCGATGCCAAAATGTGCTTTCGGCATTTCATTGATCATCACCCGAACCGTTTCAGGCTTGACTTCCAGGCTACGGCATATGGCATCGGTTACTTCGGCGATCAGGCGCTCTTTCTTGTCGTCGTCGCGCCCTTCCATGATATTGATCTGTACGATAGGCATTTGAACTCTCCTTACACGAAGCGCAGCGAAACGCTGCCCATACCTTGCACACGCAGCGTAATTGCATCGCCTGCCTTGACTGCTACCGCCTCGGTGATGCCGCCCGAAAGAATCAACGAACCAGCCGGAATTTCTTCGCCGCGCGCACCTAAATGATTCGCCAGCATGGCAATGGCAACCGCAGGATGGTTAAGCACTGCAGCGCCCGCACCAAAGGCAACAGGTTCGCCATTTTTCTCCAACACAATGCCGACGGTGCGCATGTCTATTTCAGATGGCGGCTTGATCATGCCACCGACCACATAACGCGCCGCCGACGTGTTGTCTGCAATCACGCTTTTCAGATCAAACTTGAAATCGCGGTAGCGCGAATCGATCACTTCGATGCCGGGCAAAACAAAATCCGTTGCGGCCAGCACTGTAGCGATATTGCAGCCAGGGCCGCGCAACGGTGCTTTCGTGACGAACGCAATTTCAGGCTCGACCTTGGGATGGATCAATTCGGAAGTTTTTACTTCACCACCATCCATGATGCAGCCGTAATCTGTAATAAAGCCGAACACGGGCACGGTTACACCCATTTGTTTCATTTTGGCATGCGATGTCAGACCCGCTTTAAAGCCGGTGATTTTGTTTCCCCGCGCAATTTTTCTTTGCTTGATGGCTTCTTGAATGGCGTACGCATCCTCGAAATCCATATCCGGGTATTCCTCGGTTATTTTCAGCGTATCGCGTGCTTCCAACTCGCAATTTTCAAGGTGCTCTGCCAGCTTGGCAATGATGGCTTTATCCAGTTTCATGCAATTTTCTCCGTATTCAAGCGGCTTTGGCTGCGGGTGACTCGGCTGTCGCTTGTGCCCGCTGCTTGGCGAGGGTCATGGCGGTATCTTCGATCATGTCTTCCTGGCCGCCGACCATACCGCGCCGACCCAGTTCAACCAGCAAATCACGCGAAGGAATGCCATATTTTGCACCGGCGCGCTTGGCGAACAGCAAGAAAGAACCATACACGCCTGCGTAGCCCAGGGTGAGCGCATCGCGGTCAATGCGAATCGGGAAGTCCATCATTGGCACGACGAGGTCTTCGGCCACATCTTGAATCTTCCATACGTCCACACCGGTTTCAATACCCATGCGGTCAAACACGGCGATCAACACTTCCAGTGGCGTGTTGCCCGCACCCGCGCCCAAACCTGCGCTCGCGGCGTCAATCCGGTTTGCACCGCATTCAATCGCGGCGATGGAGTTGGCAATGCCCATGGCCATGTTGTGGTGTCCGTGAAAGCCCAGCTCGGTTTCAGGCTTCAAGGCTGCGCGCACGGCGGAGAGTCTGGCGGTGACATCATCCGGCAACATGTAGCCAGCGGAGTCGGTAATGTAGATGCAGTTTGCGCCATAGCTTTCCATCAGCTTGGCTTGAGTGACCAGGCCTTCGGGCGTATTCATGTGCGCCATCATCAAAAACCCGACCGTATCCATGTCCAGCTTGCGTGCCAGCATGATGTGCTGTTCGGACACATCCGCTTCGGTACAGTGAGTCGCAACGCGAATAGTACTCACGCCCAGATCGTGCGCCATGCGC
>JAUSMB010000051.1 GCA_030645365.1 Rugosibacter sp. | reverse complement strand
ACGCTAGGTAAATACAGCCTTAAATATGTAAGTGATGTTGTGCACTCTGACCGCAATGATGATTTTGAGCGCACTGTAATTTTTCGTCCTGGCACAGTGACCATGGCTGCTACCATGACGCCATCGGTTGAAAGCTACAACACAGCAAGTGCAGTAATAAATGCTGCCCCCCCGGCTACCACCCCGGCGTCAAATAGCGAAGTCATGGCACAACCTGTTGTTGCCCCAGATCCGGTAGATTATGTCACCCCAGCGCCTGTAGCTTCAACTTTTGCTGCGACTGAATCTGTTGCGCTGTTGCCATTGGGTGCGATCCAAATTCTTTCGGGTAATAATGCAGGTAAGGAATTGGAGCTAACCAAGACGCTTACCACGCTGGGTAAGCCCAAGACTCAAGTAGCGGTGATTGCGCGCTTACCCCAAGGCTATTTTATTACCCACGTCGAAGGCACAAGTTTTCCTGCGGTCAATGGCGCACCGATCGGTGTCAAGGCGCAGGCCCTCAGAGACTACGATGTTATTGATTTGGCGGGGATCAAAATGACCTTCTTTTTGAAAAATTGATGGCAGTGCTTCAATCAACGGATTCTGGCCAAAAGCATGTGACATTTGTTGGGTTCGTACTTAACGCCTCATTACAGAACCTTTCAACCTGTGTTGGTCAATCGACTAGCGATAATTGATATGAAAATACGTGTGCTGGGGTGTAGTGGCGGGATAGGTGGCCATCATCTACGGACAACGTCATTTTTGGTTGATCATGACATTCTGATTGATGCAGGTACAGGTGTTGGCGATTTATCCATTGCCGAATTAAAGCAAATTGATCATGTGTTTATTACACATTCGCACTTGGATCATGTGACATCGTTGGCTTTCATTGTTGACGCCGTTGGTGATATGCGGGATCGACCGCTGATCATTCATGCAACCGAAGCCACCATTCGTATTCTGCGCGAGCATATTTTTAATTGGCTGATTTGGCCAGACTTCAGTCAGACGCCACACGGTAAACCATTTCTTGCTTACTCGCCGATTCTTGTGGGAGAAACCGTGACGATCAATGGCCGCATGATTACCCCGCTACCTGCGAACCATACCGTGCCTGCCGTGGGATATCAGCTTGATTCTGGCAATGCAAGCCTGGTTTTTTCAGGTGATACCGGTCCTTGCCCTGAGTTTTGGGCGGCGGTAAATAAAATTCGAAATCTGAGTTATTTGATCATCGAATGCGCTTTTCCTGATCAGGAAAAAGAACTTGCCATTAAGTCGCTGCATCTGTGCCCTAGTTTGTTAATGAAAGAGCTAGTCCAGTGGCAGCATGAGGCAGAGATTTTTATTACCCACTTGAAACCCGGGCAAATCGAAATGACGATGCAGGAGTTGGCGGCTTATAGCGGTGCATATCATTTGCGGATTTTACAAGGACATCAAATATTTCAAATATGAACTATTCGACACTCATTTTCGCCATAGAGCATGGTGGCTCCAGCCGTCTAGCTGGCCAAGACCGATACGACGAGATGACTTTTCTGGAAATTATCAAATGAATACCCTGGTAAACAAAAAAATTGATGGGCCGGGAGTAGAGGACGAAAACCGCTTGGTTTTCTTGAAAAATCTGCAGACGGTCACTAACAGAATTCATTCGACATCAGATATTGATGAACTCATGCTGGAGCTTTCAGCTGATGTATGTGGCCTGTTTAATGCGGATCGCCTAACTATTTACGCTGTGGGCGAAGATAAAGCATCGATTGTCTCGAAAGTAAAAACAGGACTGAATACATTAAAGGATTTGCGTCTGCCTATTTCCGAGCAAAGCATTGCGGGACACGTCGCGCTTTCCAGAAGTACTGTAAATATTCGCGATGTGTATGACGAAACGGAGCTCAACGCGATTAGTCCCTTGCTCCGATTTTTGAAGGAAGTCGATAAACGTACAGGCTATCGCACCAAGCAGATGCTTGTTGCACCGATCATTGATGTGCCAAGTAATGATCTGATCGGGGTGGTGCAGATACTTAATACCCAAGATGGAGCGCCTTTTTCGAGAGTAGCTGAAGAGGGTATCAAGAGCTTATGCGAAACACTCGCGATTGCGTTTTCTCAGCGTAACAAGCTAGTTCGGACGGTGAAAACAAAATACGACTTTCTCATCGTCGATGCAGTAATTTCTGCACAAGAGCTTGAGTTAGCGCAGCGTACAGCTCGACGTAAAAATCTTGACCTGGAAGAAGTGCTGATCAACGAATTTCATGTTAAACCAAGCATGTTGGGTGTTGCATTAGCCAAGTTCTTTGGTGTGCCTTATGAGCCATTCAGAAGCGATCGCATTAAGCCTTTCGATTTACTCAAAAATCTAAAATGGGAATACCTGCAGCAAAATCAGTGGGCGCCTGTTGAAGAAGGGGCAGGAGGCATTGTGGTTGTGTGTACAGACCCCGAGCAGGTGATGGGTGCGCGGGTAGTTAAGAATATTTTTCCGCGCGGCAAGATCGACTATCGCGTCACGTCACATCACGAATTTCGCCAAACCCTTGATCAGCTTTTTGGCACGAGCGGAGTGCCCGGGTTTACCGACGATAGTTCAGTGGGCGACATGCTCGCTACGCTTGACCAGGATGAGATGGAAGCCGAAGGCGGGGGATTCGAAATTTCGGCAGCAGCAGATAATGAGCTTGTCAAACTGGTGAATAAAATCATTATCGATGCTTATCAGCAAGGGGCATCGGACATCCACATTGAGCCTGGTCTGGGCAAGGACAAAGTGCTGATTCGTTTTCGCAAGGATGGCACGCTAGTTAAATACATCGAAGTGCCAGCCAGTTATCGCAGTGCCATGGTTGCACGTTTGAAAATCATGTGCGACCTTGATATTGCAGAACGCCGCAAGCCGCAAGATGGCAAGATAAAGTTCAAGAAATATGGCCCGCTGGATATTGAATTGCGGGTAGCAACGATCCCCTCTACCGGTGGCGTTGAAGATGTGGTGATGCGGATTCTTGCCGGGGGTGAGCCCATCCCGCTCGATAAGCTGGGTGTTCTGCCAGCCAACCTGGAAAAACTCAAGGCAACCATCGCCAAACCCTACGGCCTCTTTTTTGTTTGCGGCCCGACGGGTTCCGGCAAAACCACTACCCTGCACTCGGTGTTGGGTTACTTGAATACGGTTGACACCAAAATATGGACCGCTGAAGACCCGGTGGAAATCACGCAAAAAGGTTTGCGCCAGGTACAGGTGAACAAGAAGGTGATGGATTTTCCCACGGTCATGAAGGCTTTCTTGCGCGCCGACCCGGACATCATCATGGTCGGTGAAATGCGTGATGCCGAAACCACCAGCATCGGTATCGAAGCCTCACTTACCGGCCATTTGGTGTTTGCTACGCTACACACCAACAGCGCGCCAGAGTCCATCATCCGTCTGCTCGATATGGGTATGGACCCGTTCAATTTCTCCGACGCCCTGCTTGGCATCCTCGCCCAGCGCCTGGCCAAGCGGCTGTGCAAATGCAAAGAAGAATATGTTCCTGAGCCGGACGAGGTCAAGCTGTTCATGACCGAATACTGCACCGAGCTGATGAATACCGAGGCCTTCAAAACGAATTTTCAGGCGGCTTACGATGCGACATTGGCGCGCCTGATCAAGGCTTATGGCAAGGAAGGACATCTTGTGTTTTATCGTGCCAAAGGATGTGATGTTTGTGGACAAACAGGTTACAAAGGGCGCGCGGGCTTACATGAGCTAATGATAGGCACCGAGCCTTTGAAAAAACTGATTCAAGAGCATGCCCGCGTCACTCAGCTATTTTCGCAAGCACTTGACGACGGCATGCTGACGTTGAAAATGGATGGTCTGGAAAAAGCTCTGCAAGGCGTGACAGACGTCAAGCAGGTACGTGCGGTATGCATCAAATAAGGCGTCTACTATGAAAAACGACAATAAACTCTTTCCGCGTCTGGAACAACTCAACATCATTGGCGCGTCGTTGTCCAAAGAGCACGATATTCATCGTCTGATTGAGGCCATCCTGGTCGCTGCCAAAACCATTACTCATGCTGACGGCGGCACGCTTTATCTCCTGACAGAAGATCGATCAGCCTTGCGTTTTGAGATCATGCGCACTGACTCATTAAATATTTCGATGGGTGGCACGACAGGGCAGCCGGTTACTTTCCCTGATCTGCCCCTCATCAACAGTAAAGGCCAGCCCAATACTGCGATGGTCGCTGCGTATGCCGCCATCCATATCAAGACGATCAATATCACCGATGCGTATATGGAAGAAGGCTTTGATTTTTCCGGTACGCGTGCGTTTGACGAGCAAACAGGCTATCGCTCGCAATCTTTCCTCACGGTACCGATGGTCAACCACGAAGACGAACTCATTGGCGTGCTGCAACTGATTAATGCATTCGATCCGGTCAAAAGAGAGGTGATTGCCTTTTCCGCAGCCGATCAAAGCCTGGCTGAGTCGCTTGCATCACAAGCCGCCATCGCGCTGACTACCCGACAGTTAATCAACCAGCAAGAAGAGCTTTTCGAATCATTCGTCAGGCTCATCAATTTGGCGATTGACGAAAAATCGCCTTACACCGGCGGCCACTGTCAGCGTGTCCCGGTGCTGACCATGTTGCTGGCCGAAGCAGCGGCCGCGG
>JAUSMB010000050.1 GCA_030645365.1 Rugosibacter sp. | reverse complement strand
GAACTTGGGTCATGTCCAGAGCTACCCATTCGGCGGCACCGGTCTTGGCGCCGTTCATCACCTTCAGGGCATAGAGCTGGCCACTGGAGAGGTCGCCGTAGTTTTCCGGCACGAACTTGTAGATGGAGCCTATGCGATCCTCGTCGATGACGTAGACGTTGCCTTCGGCGTCAGTCTCGATGCCTTCGTGGGCCAAGGCGCCGAGCAGGGGACGCACGGTCACGCTTTCAGCAGAGGTCAGATCATGACGATCTAACTTGAGTTCATACACCAGACCACTATTGGCATTGGGGGCATCGGGATCGGGGCGGGCTGAGGTGCCGACTTCCTCGGCAAAAAGAATGGTCTGCCAAGGGGTCCAGAGGATGCCATCCAGGGCTTCCCAGTCGGTGCGACCAACTACTTCCTTGGCCACGCCGGTCTTCAGGTCGACTACGGATACTGCACCGCCGCTGCCGCCGTCAATGCGCCGAGAGTTGCCGTCGTTGCCGATGGCGCCGCCACGCACTTCGTGTGTACGGTACATGTAACGCCCAGCGTGCTTGCCGGTCTCGTTAACGGTACTCATGTCGTTCCAGTCGTTGCCGACATAAATATTCAGGTTGCTCTCGTCGGAAACGATGGACTGGGTGTAGCCCTGCGGAATGACCCAGGGGGCGGTAGCGATGTCGACATTATTTTCCAGGCCGTAGGCGGAAGCGGCGATGGGGTTGAAAGCCATGGGACCATTCACGGTGGAATCTGCATGGACATTGGCCGCAAAAGCAGAGGCCAAGGCTAGAACAAGCATGGATAATTTCATTAAAACACTCCTGTTTGAAGGTGGTGAAAAGGGTTGCGCGGCATGATCATGCCGTACGTCGCATTGTTCACAATATGCATTTCAAACATGTGATATTTCCGTGAAGATTTAAAAAAGAGACGCTCTATGCCCGCACACCCAGCGAATCGGCAGGCAGCAGCGACGACCACCTATCACCGCCGTCCACCGCCACCAAACCGAATGGCCACCGGAATTATCCGCATGGTCGGGCTCTCCGTTTTCCTTGGTAGCAAGCAGGCTCACTCCGGTAGCTTTGCCGGATGATCCGAGGTGAAATAATGGGGTCAGACATCATTGTCTAATTTGTCTGATGTATCGTTGCCTGACGGATCGGGCAGCAAAGGCCAGATTGCATTTCTCGAAAAGTCGGCGCTGATGAGACGGCTCGAGCAAAGCACGCCAGCTTTGCAAACCTGAATTCAAAGAATGCGCCGATCAACTCGCCTGATACAGCCGTCGCCGCTCTTCTTCCTGCAACGCCAGCTTGACTTCTTCGAGTACCGCGCCGACATCGGCGATGCGATTATCAACTTCGATGCGACCGGTCAGTTCGCTCTCGGGGGTTAATGAGCCCGCCTGGTAGAGCCGCCAGATTTCCTTGCCATAGTTGCTGGCAGCGAGTTCAGGCGCGAAGCGGCTGAAGTAACTTGCCAGGTTGGCGACATCGCGCTCCAGCATCGCGCTGGCGTTGCTGTTGCCAGCCGCATCGACGGCTTGCGGCAAGTCGATGATGACCGGGCCGTCGCTGCCGACCAGAATGTTGTATTCAGATAAATCACTGTGAATGATGCCAGCGCAGAGCATGCGTACCACTTGATTGAGCAGCTGGGCAT
>JAUSMB010000047.1 GCA_030645365.1 Rugosibacter sp. | reverse complement strand
GGTGAGGATGCCGAAGTGAAAAAGCCCAGCACCTTGAACTGTAAATAATTCACTGGCGACGATAACTTCGGCTTCCAAAAAAGCAATTGGAATCCAGTGCCGTCGCTCCGATGATGTTTTGGGAATAGCCAAATATCTGCTTATTGGCTGTCTATCCTCCGCAAACAGCATCGGCATCAGCGCGTTATCACGCGTCGCCGTTTTGGTGCTGGCTAGACGAAATTGCCGGACCCGTTCGATGTGCTGTAGAACGTGAGGAAATTTCTGCAATTCGTTGGGCTGACAATCTTTTAACCAGAGGCAATAACGCACGTTTCCGTTGAGAAATTCATCGGCGCTCAGGTAAGTGCGCACAAATTTTTCTGCCATTGGCTCGTTGTTTAGTAGCTGGCGTTTTTCCTCCTCGGTAAGAATCAAATTGCCACCATCGGTTGGTTTGCTACCGAAAACTACCATCGGTATCGCGCAGACTGGATTGGTTCGCCCAGGCAGCACCACGTCTGGCGCGTCTACCAGGTACGGATTGATGTTCGCCGCCTTGATAGCATGCGCTTCGCCCCGGATGTCCTCATATTCAAAAATCGTTTTCTCGGCGACATCCTGCAAACCAAAGCCGATGATCACGCAGTGCACAGCGGCCTTGCCACGCGCTTCGTTACTCCATGAAAACGTACGGTGGGCGAAATGGATTTTCACACCATGCGCCAGCAGCCAACCCCACAGCACGCCGACTTGCTCGCCCTGGGTGATGCTGTTGGTGGACACAAACGCGGCGCGAATCGCCGACTGTGCAGCCATGTAGCGCGCGGCCTTGACGTACCATGCAGCGACAAAATCCAGCACGCCAGCGCCATTGACGTCATGCATCACCGCCGCCATATCGGCTTTCTGTTCAGCGTTCTGGTAAGACTTGCCGACGAACGGCGGATTGCCCAGCACATACGCACAAGTCGGCGCTGGCAACACGGCGTTCCAGTCGAGTTGCAGCGCGTTGCCATGCACGATGGTGGCGGCGTGCTTCAACGGGATGCGCACAAAATAGCTGCCGAATTCTTCGCTGACCTTGATGTTCATCTGATGGTCGACCAGCCACAGCGCGACTTGCGCGATCTGCGCGGGGAATTCTTCGATCTCGATGCCGTAGAACTGATCAACGTCGACGGCGACGAGCTGATGGATGTCGAGCATCTGCTGGCCGTCGATGTGCGCGGCGCGCAGCACGTCGAGTTCCAATAGGCGCAGCTCGCGGTAGGTGATGGCGAGGAAATTTCCGCAGCCGCAGGCCGGGTCAAAAAAGCGCAGCGTGCGCAGTTTTTTGTGGAAATCGAATAGCTTGTTGCGGTTCTTTTTGATTTTCTCGAATTCGGCGCGCAGTTCATCGAGGAACAGCGGCTTGATGAGCTTCTGGATGTTTTCTTCGGAGGTGTAGTGCGCGCCGAGATTGCGCCGCGCGGTGTCATCCATGATGCTCTGGAACAGGCTGCCGAAAATGGCAGGCGAGATCAGGCTCCAGTCCAGCCCGCAAAGATCGAGCAACGCTTCGCGCATGGCGGCGTCAAACCCGGCGGGCGGCAGCGTTTCCTCGAACAGCTTGCCGTTGATGTAGGGAAAAGCGGCGAGCTGCTCATCGAGGTTGGAGAGGCGCTTGTCATTCGGCGTGTTGAGGATGTGGAACAGCGTGGCGATGCGGTCGGCCAGATCAGATCCGTCTTCCGCTGTGCGCTGTTCCAGATAATCCTGAAACTGGCGCTTCTCGCAAATGCCGGTGTCCTCGGCGAACAGGCAGAACAGCAGGCGCACGAGATAGATTTCCAGCGGTCGGCCAACATAGCCGACGGCTTTCATTTTGTCGTGCAGCCGCCCCATGTGCTCGGCAGCGCGGATGTTGATCGGGTCTTGCGGCTGGATGACCTGCGTCTGATAGCCGGCGATGAAGCCGAACAGGCGCACGTTTTTGTAGAAGTCGGCGAGCGCGAATTCGCTGGTGCTTCCCTCTTTCAAGTCGTGCAGGCGGAAACGGCCAAAGTCGCAGACCAGCACGTAGCGCGGCAAATCGCGCTCCTTGATGCCGGGGAAATAATCCATCGCCTGACTGTAGGCGCGCTCAAGATTCTTGCCGCGCGATTTCATCTCGACCAGCAAGATGCCCGGCCAGAAGGCGTCCACATAACCCCGGCTGCCATCGTATTTTTGCGCCGCATGCTCAAAACTGGCAAAACGCTTGTCGGTAATGCCGAAGACTTCGAAGAATGCAATCAGGAAAGGCTTGGCCTGTGCGTCCTCATTGGCCGCATCCGCCCAGTGTTTGGAAAAGGTTAAAGCGCGCGAGCGGATTTCGTTCCAGGAGAGGGGCATGGTTACGGCGATCCTATCATTCGGCTGCTGTGCGCTGTACGCCTTGCCTGAAGATGGCTGGCATATCACGCCCGCCGTGAAGCACGCGTTCGATACGAATCACGTCATCCAGCACGCGGAAGAAAACCGCATAGTGCCCCATGGGGGCCATACGCAGGCCGGCGGCCAAGTCTTCCCGGCTGGGATAACCCATCGGCGCATTGCCGATGCGCTGGCATTGCGCCATCAGTTTGGCGACAAAACGCCGGGCGTTGGCGCGGCTGTCCTTGGCGATGAAGTCACCAATCTCCACCAGGTCTTGCCGGGACTTCGGCGAAAAACTGACGGAAATCATCAAGCCGTGCGCTTGTCCGCTTGTTTGTTTTTCTGTTTGCTAACCTGCCTGGGTTCGGCGTAACGCGCATTGAGTTCGGCGAATACCTGATCCGCCGGAATGGCCGGGCCGCTGTCGATGCCTTCCTGAATCGTCTGCCGCAGGTCAGCGCTCAGCCGTTCCAGCATGGCCTCATAAACTTTAGGTGACAGGAGGTAGGCTGCCGGACGGTTATGGTTGAGCACCGCAACAGGTTCGGCGCCAGCCTGTTCCAGCACGGCGCTGGGACTGCGTTTTAGTTCAGTAATGCTGACCGAGCACGAAGCGAGAACTTGTTCCATGGGACGCCTTCCAAATCAAACCGAAATAGGTGCTTTATTGTGGTCGATTTTAAGTCGAGTGGCAAGCGATTACTGCCATCTTGTTGTGGGTTTTGAGTTGCCCGCTCAGCCACGCATTTTCTCTATCGCCTCTTCCACCCGATCCACCGCAATCACTTCGATGCCTTTGATCGGCTGCTTGGGCGCGTTGGCCTTGGGCACGATGGCGTGGGTGAAGCCGAGCTTGGCGGCTTCTTTTAGCCGCTCCTGCCCGCGCGGGGCGGGGCGGATTTCGCCGGCCAGGCCGATTTCGCCGAAGACGGCGAATTTTCCGGGCAAGGGTTTGTTACGCAGGGACGAGACGATCGCCAAGAGCACCGCCAAATCCGCTGCGGGTTCGGTGATTTTCACGCCGCCGACGGCGTTCACGAACACGTCTTGATCGGAACACACGACGCCCGCGTGACGGTGCAAAACCGCTAACAGCATGGCCAGGCGGTTTTGCTCCAGCCCCACGGTCAGGCGGCGTGGATTGCCAAACGCGGTATCGACCAGCGCCTGGATTTCGACCAGCAGCGGGCGCGTGCCTTCTTGCGTGATGAGCACGCAGGAACCGGCGACATCCAGCGAATGTTGCGACAAAAACAGGGCCGAGGGGTTGGATACACCGCGCAGGCCTTTTTCTGTCATGGCGAACACGCCGAGCTCATTCACCGCGCCGAAGCGATTCTTGAACGCGCGCACGAGGCGGAAGCTCGAATGCGTGTCGCCTTCGAAATACAGCACGGTGTCGACGATGTGCTCCAGCACGCGCGGCCCGGCCAGCGAGCCATCCTTGGTGACGTGGCCGACCAGGATGATGCAGGTGCCGCTTTGCTTGGCGAATCGCGTGAGCTGGGCCGAGCATTCGCGCACTTGCGCCACCGAGCCGGGGGCGGATTGCAGCGCGTCCGACCACAGGGTTTGAATCGAGTCGATGACCGCGACTGCCGGACGCGAGGCTATCAGCGTGGCGAGGATTTTTTCCAGATTGATCTCGGTAAGGATTTGCATGTTGCCGACATCAAGCTGCAAGCGCTGCGAGCGCAAGGCCACCTGCTCGCCGGATTCTTCACCCGAGACATACAACACGTTCTCATTGGTCTGCGCGAGGCGCGCCAGGGCTTGCAAAAGCAAGGTGGATTTACCGATGCCCGGGTCGCCGCCGATCAGCACTACACCGCCCGCGACCAGGCCACCACCGAGCACGCGGTCGAATTCTTCGATGCCGGTGGGCTGGCGGGGTTCTTCACGCGGCTGAATCTTGCCTAATGTTTGCAAACTGCTCACGCCGGCCAGCGAGGCAAAGCTGCGCCCGGCGGGGGTGGCAGTTTCCATGACTGCTTCGACCAGCGTGTTCCATTGCCCGCAGCCGGGGCACTGGCCTTGCCATTTGGGGGCGGTCGCGCCGCATTCGGTGCAGGAATAGACGGATTTGGGTTTGGCCATTTTTTGTATTTTTGTGATGTTCAATTCATTGATTGACTTCGATGAGCGGCACGCGCGGCGTGATGGCGCAAAACAATTCATACGCCACCGTGCCTGCGGCGGTGGCCACGTCGTCCGCAGGCAGGCCTTCGCCCCACAGGACCACCGTATCACCAACGCCGACTTTTACGCCATGCGTTTTCAGCGCCGTCAAATCAACGCACAACTTGTCCATCGACACGCGCCCCAGCGTGCGCGTGCGCTGCCCCGCCACCAGCACCGGCGTTCCGGTCGGCGCGTGGCGCGGGTAGCCATCGGCATAGCCGCAGGCAACGATGCCGATGCGCATCGACCGTTGGGCAACAAAAGTTCCGCCATAACCCACGCGGTCGCCTGCCTTGAGATCGCGCACACCGATCAGCTCGCTGGTCAGCGTCATCACGGGTTTGAGGTTCAACGCTTCTGCGCTCTGCCGTGCCGGAAAAGGCGATGCGCCATACAGCATGATGCCCGGCCGCACCCAATCGGCATGGCTTTCGGGAAAGCGCAGCAGCGCGGCGGAATTGGCCAGCGACTTCGGCAGAGCGAGTCCATTGGTCGTCGTGTGCAGATGTCTCATTTGTTCGGCGATGCCGTGCTCTTCATCAGCATCCGCAAAATGCGTCATCACGGTGATTGATGCCGTGCAATCAGCGGTTTTCAGCCTGGCCAGCGCTTGGGCAAACTCGTCGGCAGTCAAACCCAGTCGATGCATGCCAGTATCCAGTTTCAGATACACCGGCAAGCGCACCGGCAGGCGCGCGGCAATCAGCGCCTCCACCTGCCATGGCGCATGCAGTACGGGCGTCAGCCCCCATTCGGCGAACAGCGGCAATTCGTCCGCCTGATAGAAGCCTTCGAGCATCAGGATCGGCTGGCGGATGCCGGCTTTGCGCAAGGCGATGGCGCCTTCGAGTTCGATCAGCGCAAAACCGTTGGCCACATCTTCTAAAGCACGCGCTGCGGGCAGCATGCCATGCCCGTAGGCATTGGCCTTGATCACGCTCCAGATGTTCGAACGATTCGCCACCTGGCGAACCCTGGCATGGTTGTGGCGTAATGCGGCCCAATCAAGGCGCGCATGAATCGGTCGGGACATGTGATCAATAAAGGGTGAGTGGTGCTGGATTACACAGCGGGGTCAAGGTTGCAATTCAATCACAAAATCACTCGCCTTGAGCAACTCACCAGCGTTCATGCGAGAGCGTCATATCCTTGTTACTGCTTTCGTGCTATAAAACCGCAACTTTTAACCATGGTCGCTTGTCTGATATGGTGCCTGCCGTTTTCCTGCACACTGTTCCTTACGCGCACCTCGCACCCCCTACATGAAGTTAGGTTTTTATATCATCATGGCCGCGCAGTTTTTTTCTGCGCTGGCCGACAATGTTCTGTTGATTGCTGCCATTGGCATGTTGTACGCCATGCAAGCCCCGGTGGAATACACACCGCTACTTAAAACCTCATTCACATTGTCGTATGTGCTACTGGCAGCCTTTGTCGGTGCTTTTGCCGACTCCATGCCCAAATGGCGAGTCATGTTCATCAGCAATGGCATCAAGATTTTTGGTTGCAGCTTGATGTTTTTTGACGTGCATCCACTGCTTGCCTATGCCGTCGTCGGGCTGGGTGCCGCCGCTTATTCGCCCGCCAAATACGGCATCGTGACGGAATATCTGCCGCACCGCCTGTTAGTGGTTGCCAATGGCTGGATCGAAGGGCTCACCGTGTTGGCCATTATCCTGGGCGTGGCACTCGGCGGCCTGCTGATCAGGCCGGATATTGCGCAGTCCTTGCTGGCGTTTGATTTTCCATTGATGGATACTGGTATCAACACCGCGGGCGAAGTGGGTTTGGTCGTGACAGGCGCTTTATATATTCTGGCAGCCATTTTTAATCTGTATGTGCCCGACACCGGCGTTGACCACAAGGCCATCAAGAACAATCCTGTTTATCTGGTACAAGAATTCACGCACTGCTTTAAATTGTTATGGAAAGACAAGCTCGGTAGAATTTCTCTGGCCGTCACCACCCTGTTTTGGGGTGCAGGCGCCACCTTGCAGTTTCTGGTGCTGGATTGGGCCAAAATTGCACTTAACATTGATCTCTCGCAGGCCACTTTGCTGCAAGGCGTTGTGGCTGTGGGTGTAGCCATTGGTGCGGTACTTGCTGCACGCATGATTACCTTGCGTAAATCAGTGCGCGTGCTGCCCATGGGCATCGCGATGGGTGTCGTTGTGATGGGCATGATCTTTGTGAACAACACCGTCGTGGCGTCGATACTGCTGGTTTTTATTGGCATTCTTTCCGGATTTTTTGTCGTTCCGATGAATGCCTTGCTGCAACATCGAGGGCATATCCTGATGGGTGCAGGACACTCGATTGCGGTGCAAAACTTCAATGAAAATCTGTCCATTTTGGTCATGACGTCACTGTATTCCGCTCTGCTGGGAATCCAGCTTTCGATCTACTGGATCATTGCGCTCTTTGCATTTTTTGTCATCAGCAGCATGTGGCTGGTGATGCGTCATCATCAGGCAAACCAGCGTGAACATGATGATGTCGTGCACCTGGATGACGGCGCACTATAAGTAAGAGCGCCGGAGTTATAGACGGACAGGCCTGTTGGGTAATTCGTTCGGGTTTTTTATACCTGCCGGAAAATGCTGCACCAACAACTCGCTGGCTTTTGTGATCGCTTCCAGCGCACCACCACGATAGTTTTTTTGTCTAAACGCTGCTTCCAGGCCACGACACAAGGCATCCCACTGTGCTTGCGGCACACGCTGTGCAATGCCTCGATCCGCAAGAATCTCTACCCGATGATCAATGAGCTGCACATAGATCAATATGCCGCTGTTTTCTTCTGTGTCCCACACGCCCAACTGCGCAAATAATTGCGTTGCCCGATGCCGCACAGGCAAATCACGCCACAGGGCAAGCATGGGTAATTGCCCTTCAAACACAAACCGTAATTCGCCACGATGGGTTTTTTCAGAAGCTGCTACAGCAGATTCAATCGCCGTTAAATCTGCCGGACGAAAGACGCGCTGCGCGAACCAATCCGGGGTAAGCAAATGCGTGATGATGCGTTGCAGATTCATTTTCACCATCTCCCCGAGGCACCACCGCCGCCAAATCCACCGCCGCCGCCGCCAAAGCCGCCGCCGAATCCCCCAGAGCGGCCGCCCATCCCGCCACCCAGCCCGCCGCGCATAAAAGAAAAGAAAAGAACAAAAATGCCAAACACCAAACCAATAAGCCACGAGCCCAGCAGCCAGCCACCGATCAACACGCCGATGCCTGCGGCAAGCAAGGATCCGCCCAGACCCAGCAAGCGATTCAGCAGCGGCGCAAAAAACGCAGCACCCGCCAGTAACGGCAGCAACCCGCCTTCAATTTGCCCCGCCCTGTTGGCGGCTGAACCGGCGCTTGGCGCAGGCAGCGGCTCACCCTCGATAACGGTTTGAATTGCCGTGACTCCGGCATCAATGCCGCCGAAGTAATCGCCCTCGCGAAAATGCGGCGTAATCACTTCGCTGATAATTCGCTTGGCGGTAGCATCATTGAGTGCGCCTTCCAACCCATAGCCCACCTCGATGCGCAGTTGCCGGTCATCTTTAGCAATAAGCAGAATGACGCCATCATCGACCCCCTTGCGCCCCAGCTTCCAGGCGTCAGCCAGACGTATGCCGAACTGCTCGATGCTTTCTGGCTGAAAAGTCGGCGCTAGCAACACGGCGACTTGTGCGCCTTTCGCCTGTTCCAGCGCCGCCAGGCGGGACTCCAGCGTTGCGCGCTGTTGCGTATCCAGCGTGTTGGTCATATCGACGATGCGAGCAGTCAATGGCGGAATAGGCAGCGGAACAGGCAGTAAATCGCCGCTGGCCGCATACGCCGTGCCCAAAGAACAAATGCCCAGCAGCAGAAAGACCAGCGCCGCCCGCGCCGCCTGTAAAAAGTCTCGCATCAAAACGTCGCCTGAGGGTTCAGTTGGGCTCAGTTGGGCTCAGTTGCCGGCCGGTGCTGGCTGTGCGCTATTCGCAGCACCGCTGGCCGCGCCGCCAAAATCAACCTTCGGCGGGGCCGAGATCGCTTTTTCGTTCTCCACGCTGAAATTGGCTTTCGGCTTCCAGCCCATGGCCATCGCCGTCAGGTTGTTGGGGAAGGTGCGTACCGAAACGTTGTAGGTTTTGACATCCTGGATATATCGGTTGCGCGCCACCGTAATACGGTTTTCGGTGCCTTCAAGCTGCGCCTGCAAGTCGCGGAAGCTCGCATCCGCCTTGAGGTTGGGATAATTTTCGGCGACCACCAGCAGGCGGGACAGCGCCCCGCTCAACTCACCCTGCGCCTGCTGGAACTTGGCGAACGCCGCCGGATCGTTGATCAGCTCCGGCGTCGCCTGGATACCGGCGACACTGGCTCGCGCCTCGGTGACCCGTGTCAGCACATCTTTTTCATGCGCGGCATAACCCTGCACGGTAGCCACCAAATTTGGCACCAGGTCGGCGCGCCGCTGGTACTGATTCAACACCTCCGACCAGGCCGCTGTTACCTGCTCGTCATTGATCTGGATCTGGTTATAGCCGCAGCCCGAAAGCAGCAAGGCGGCTAAAGCACACAGCGCGATAACACGTGATTTCATGCGAATCTCCTGAAGCCCTCATGGGGAACAGGGAACAATATGCGGCCTTAACAGGAAAAGATCAAGGGTTTGCTGCACTACCGCATCAAATCAGCATGCCCTGGCGCTCGATAAAAGCCACGATGGTTTCCAACCCATGCCCGGTCTTGAGATTGGTGAACACAAACGGACGCTCACCACGCATGCGTTTGGTATCCGTCGCCATGACCTCCAGCGACGCGCCGACCATGGGCGCCAGATCGATCTTGTTGATTACCAGCAAATCGGATCGGGTGATGCCGGGGCCGCCTTTGCGCGGAATTTTTTCGCCTGCGGCAACATCGATGACGTAAATGGTCAAATCGGAAAGCTCCGGGCTGAAGGTGGCCGCCAGATTGTCACCGCCACTTTCCACGAAAACCACATCAAGGTTGGGAAAGCGAATATTGAGCCGGTCAACCGCTTCCAGATTGATGCTGGCGTCTTCACGAATCGCGGTATGCGGACAACCGCCAGTTTCCACGCCAATAATCCGTGCAGGTTCCAGCGCCTCATTGCGCACCAGAAACTGGGCATCTTCTTCGGTGTAAATATCGTTGGTGACTACGGCGATGTTGTATTTGTCACGCAGCGCCAGGCACAGCGCCAGCGTCAGCGCCGTCTTGCCAGAGCCGACCGGGCCGCCAATGCCGACACGCAGCAGCCTGGAATTTTTATCGGAAAGTGTGTTCATGAGCGGAAAATCCGGCTGTATTGGGTTTCGTGGAGACTGCTGTTGATTGCGAACATGGGCAGAAAATTTGCGCTGGATTCCAATGGCTCAACAGCCACTTTTTTAGCCAGCTCGGGCAAACGTTCACCCAAATTCAGCAGCAAACGCTGACCGGCCGTCTGGCCAAGCGGGACGGCCTTGATCGCCGCCATGACTTGATTCTCTAGCCATGCCCACAAATAGGCGGCAATCGCTTCATCGGCAGGAATTTTCCAATGCGCGGCGGCGCAACTCCATGCCAGCGGGAAACTGCGTGCAGTAAATTCAGCCAAAACCTCGGCCGGGAATCCCGGCAAATCATGCAACAGCTTGGCCATCGAATAACCCATTTGCAATGTCTCGGAACGCAACTCCAGCGTTTCACGGCTGGCGATGAATTCCGCATCTAGCTTGACCAGACGCTCGGTATCAGAGGCTTCCCAGGCAGCGATCATATGCGTAAGATAAATGGCCTCGAATCTTGCCACACCAAATGTCAGGCAATCGCCTATCCATTGGCGGGCGTCGTCTTCATTGTTGACCGCCCCGCTTTCAACCGCCCATTCCAGCCCTTGCGAATAGCTGTAAGCGCCAATCGGCAACGTTGGGCTGACCAGTTGCAGCAGACGAATCAACGCCGTATTCATTTGGCGTAGCGCGCCATGTCATGGATGCGCGGCCCCTTGCCTTCACCATCGGCGCTGTGACCCTGCGGATGCGCGTGGCCGCCATGCTGTCCATAAGCACCGCTTTCCGGCTCGAAGGGTGCTTCGGTTTCAAGCAGCGTCAAACCCAACCCACGCACCATCTCACCCAGCACGTGGTCGTAACCAAAGCGCAAAAAACCACTGCCCACTTGCACCGGCACATGACGGTTGCCCAAGTGGTAAGCAGCACGCACCAGCAATAAGGGATCAGCGCTGCGTGCCTCCATGACTTTTTCGCCTGCGGCAACGACTTCAACGATGCGGCCATCGTTGCCAACCAGCTTGTCGCCCCCGCGCAAGACAGTACCCCGGTCAAGGAACAGCCCGCACTCCTCATTGTTCACCAGATGGGTACGCAAGCGGCTCTTGCTGCGCAGTTCAAAAGGAAGTTCCAGTTTTTCGGTTGCTGGCGCGTCCGCTGCCGCCAATTTTTCGATAACAATCATTTCAGAATAGAAAATATCGTTGGGCCATCGGCAAGACGCTTACCGGCTCACAGACCAGCAACTCGCCATCGGCACGCACGGCATAGGTTTCCGCATCCACTTCTATCACTGGCGTGGCACTGTTGTGCACCATGTCGGCTTTGCTGATCGTGCGGCAGTTTTTGACCGGCTCCAGACATTTTTTCAAGCCGAGGGATTGCACATCCGGATTTCTTAATGACGCTTGCGAAACAAAGGTCAGCGAAGTTTTCAGCCCGCCGCCAAAACTGCCAAACATGGGCCGGTAGTGCACCGGTTGCGGTGTCGGAATCGAGGCATTCGGGTCGCCCATCGCGGCCGCGGCGATCATGCCGCCTTTGAGTATCAGGCTGGGCTTGACGCCGAAGAAGGCAGGCTTCCACAACACCAGATCGGCCAGCTTGCCGGGTTCGATCGAGCCGACAATATGCGCTATGCCATGAGTGATGGCCGGGTTGATGGTGTATTTGGCGATGTAGCGCTTGACACGGTAGTTATCGTTGCGCGCCACATCTTCCTTCAATGTACCGCGCTGTATTTTCATTTTGTGCGCGGTCTGCCAGGTGCGCAATATCACTTCACCGACGCGCCCCATGGCCTGGGAATCCGAGGAGATCATCGAAAAAACGCCCAGATCGTGCAGGATGTCCTCGGCGGCAATCGTTTCGCGGCGGATGCGTGATTCGGCAAACGCCACATCTTCCGCAATCGCCGGATCAAGGTGATGGCAGACCATCAGCATGTCGAGATGCTCGTCAATGGTGTTCACCGTGTAAGGCCGCGTCGGGTTGGTCGAACTGGGCAACACATTGGGCAGGGAGGCCGCCCTGATGATGTCCGGCGCATGCCCGCCACCAGCACCTTCGGTGTGATAGGTGTGGATGGTGCGCCCCTTGAAGGCAGCCAGTGTCGATTCCACAAAACCGGATTCATTCAGCGTGTCGGTATGAATCGCAACCTGTACATCCATCTCGTCGGCCACGGTGAGGCAGTTATCAATCGCGGCCGGGGTGGTGCCCCAGTCTTCGTGGAGTTTCAGGCCAATCACGCCGGCTTCCACTTGTTCCCGCAAAGGGCCGGGCAGCGAAGCATTGCCCTTGCCCAGAAATCCCAGGTTCATCGGAAAAGCCTCGGCGGCCGAGAGCATGGAATGGATATGCCATGGCCCCGGCGTGCAGGTTGTGGCGAAAGTCCCTGTGGCTGGCCCCGTGCCGCCGCCGAGCATCGTGGTGACACCGGACATCAACGCTTCTTCTATCTGCTGCGGGCAAATGAAATGGATGTGCACGTCCAATCCGCCCGCCGTGATGATCATGCCTTCACCGGCGATAATCTCCGTGCCCGCGCCGATGGCGATTGTTACCCCGGGTTGTACATCCGGATTACCCGCCTTGCCGATGGCCGAAATCATGCCGTACTTCAACCCGATATCGGCCTTGACGATGCCCTGCACCGCATCGACGATGAGCACATTGGTGATTACCGTATCGGCGACATCCTTGGCCAGCTTTTGCCCCTGCCCCATGCCGTCGCGGATGACCTTGCCACCACCAAACTTTACTTCGTCACCATAAACCGTGTAATCCTTTTCCACCTCGATCCACAGCTCGGTGTCCGCCAGCCGTACACGATCGCCCACCGTGGGGCCGAACATTTCGGCATAGGCTTGTCTGGCGATCTTCATTCCAGCGCCCCTTGCACCTTGCCCTGGAAGCCATACACCGTGCGTTCGCCTGCGTAGTCCACCAGACTGACCGTGCGCATCTGTCCCGGCTCAAAACGCACGGCAGTGCCCGCCGCGATGTTCAGCCGCATGCCACGCGCCTGGGCTCGATCGAAGGCCAATGCCTCGTTGGTTTCAAAAAAATGGTAATGGGAGCCGACCTGAATCGGCCTGTCGCCGGTGTTGGAAACCTGCAGCACGCAGGTACGGCGGCCGACATTGATTTCGATATCGCCTGGGGCGACATCCATTTGCCCGGGAATCATGCGTCGGGTCATGCAACAAAAAGTGCAACGCCCACGAAGCTGCCAAGCACAGCAACGGTGACACCCGCAAACCGTGCCACACGCCGATGGCGGAAGCGTTGCACACTCCATACCCCCAACAGCAGCATCGCAGCCAGATAAGCCATGCCAATCAATGGATGATGAAGACCCAATTGCCATAGGGAATGATGGTGCACACCACCATCGGTACCGGTATGCGCCTGGGCGAAACAGGGCAACAGAGCAGCAAGCAGCAAGGTCATTTTTTTCATCACAGTCTCCTTAGATAATGGGGTTATGCACGGTCACCAGCTTGGTGCCATCCGGGAAAGTCGCCTCTACCTGAATATCCGGAATCATCTCGGGGATACCTTCCATCACGTCATCGCGGCTCAACAGGGTGGCACCGTAGCTCATCAGTTCGGCGACGCTCTTGCCATCGCGGGCGCCTTCAAGGATACCCGCCGAGATGAAGGCGACCGCCTCCGGATAGTTGAGCTTGAGGCCGCGCGCCTTACGGCGTTCAGCCAGCAGCGCAGCGGTAAAAATCAGCAGCTTGTCTTTTTCTCTCGGGGTCAGCTCCATCGGTTTTCTCTCAAGTTCTTTTCATGTCTGCCAGATGCGCGGCATCACCATCTCACGCGACATGATTGCCGGACGCAAATGTTGCCACAGGGCAATAAACCAATGCCGAGCCGCCTCGGGCGAATGGCCCAGATAGCGCCCGACGAACAGATTCGGCAGCGCAGAAAGACCATACGTTGCCGCATCCTCGACCACAGTCACCTGGCGGCAAGCCGCCAGCGTTTCAGGCGAAACATCCACACCCGCTGCCAGCACGGTGCTGCAAACGCTATGCCCTCCCAGACCGACAGGGGAATGCATGAGCGCCGAACCACCTTCAATGATTCCGCGTTCCCGCCACAGCGGTATGCCTTCGATGAAAATATCCGTACCCAGCCGGGCGCTACCCTTATCAAATGTTTCGCCACTCGCACGGCGGCCAAAACATAGCGTCTCGATACCGATGAAGCGCGCGCCTGCGGCCAGTTCCACCGTGGTATGCATATTCGCCTCGGCACCATTGAACAGAATGCTCTCCTGCGGCAACCATTCCGCCGTCCCGCCAGCGCCGACTTTTATGGTCACGGCCTGCTCCGCGCAAGCGCCGCCCGAGCGATACCATTTGCCCGCACCGGGCGTGGTGAGCAAGGCATGGGCCTCTGCGCCGACCGTCGCATTGATCTGCAAGCGGTCGCCACCCGCGATCCCCGCCGGCGGATGCAAGACAATGGCATGGCAAATATTTTCCCCTTCGGGATACAGCGACTTTTGGACACGCAAAGGGCCATAGTGCTTCCTGCTGACCAGAATGGTTGCCGCACCCCGCCGTTCGAAATCCAGATCGAGGGTTGCCAGCCAGCAGGGGGTAATGGGTTCAGCGGGATGCATTGCCGAATCATAGCGTCCACATCAGACGGCCAGGGCTTCGCGCACACGGTCCTTCTCCATGTCCGCCCCGACACCGCGCTTGATAATTTCGCCACGCTCCATCACCAGGTAGAAATCGGCCAGCGCCCGCGCGAAGTCATAGTATTGCTCGACCAGCAGAATAGCCACTTCGCCGGTTGCCGCCACCTTGCGGATCGCGTCCTGAATTTCTTCCTGATCCCTTGTCTGTTCGGCGGTCTTGAGTTTTGCCCGGCTGTTGGCGACGACGCGGATGGCTTTTTCAATGTCCTTGATGATCGACGGCTGAATGCCTTCGGTCGGCTCATCCAGAATCAATAGCCGTGGATTCATCGCCAGCGCGCGGCCAATCGCCAACTGTTGTTGCTGCCCGCCGGAGAGATCGCCCCCGCGCCGCTTGAGCATGTTTTTCAACACGGGGAAAAGTTCAAAGATACGTTCCGGCAACTTGCTTTTGCCCGACAAACCCGCCATGCCCATCAGCAGGTTTTCTTCCACCGTCAGCCGCGCAAAGATTTCGCGCCCTTGCGGCACATAGCCAATACCGGCGCGCGCCCGCGCGTACGACGGCATGGTCGTGATCTCTCTCTCTTCAAACCGCATCGTGCCTGATTTGGCCGGCACCAGGCCCATCAGACACTTGAGCAGCGTGGTCTTGCCCACGCCGTTACGGCCAAGCAGCGTGGTGACCTTGCCCGGCGGCGCATCAAAGCCGACATTGCGCAGAATATGGCTGCCACCGTAATACTGATTGAGTTGGTCTACGATCAACATTTTTATCTGCCCAAATAAACTTCAATCACGCGTTCGTCATTCTGCACCGTCGCCAGATCGCCTTCCGCGAGCACTGAACCTTCGTGCAATACCGTCACCTTGCCGCCAAGCTGTTCAATGAACGCCATGTCATGCTCCACCACCACCAGTGAATGTTTTCCGGCAAGCGACTTGAACAGCTCGCCAGTACGTGCGGTTTCGTCATCCGTCATGCCAGCCACCGGCTCATCCAGCAACAACAGTTTGGGTTCCTGAATCAGCAACATGCCGATTTCCAGCCACTGCTTCTGGCCATGCGAGAGCAGACCCGCCGGCCGGCCAGCCTCTGTATCCAGCCGAATGGTACGCAAGGTGTCGCTGACACGATCACGCACCTCATCATTCACCGTGGCAAATAGACTGTGCCAGGCACTTTTATCGGTTTTTAACGCCAACTCAAGATTATCGAAAACCGTATGTGCTTCAAAGATGGTGGGTTTCTGAAATTTTCGCCCGATGCCGGCATGGGCAATTTCAGGCTCTGTCATGCGTGTCAAATCGATGGTCTGGCCGAAAAAACAGCGCCCTTCATCCGGCCGGGTCTTGCCGGTGATCACATCCATCATCGTGGTCTTGCCCGCGCCATTAGGGCCGATGATGCAGCGTAGCTCGCCCGCATCAATTTCCATGCTTAGATTGTTCAGGGCTTTGAAACCATCGAAACTGACGGTGATGCTGTCCAGATAGAGAATAACTTTATGCGAGATATCCAGCTTGCCAGGTACCAGAATATGGCTACCGGCGCCATCGCCAGCACTTTCTTTTTTCTTCAATGGATTGAGCGCGTCAAGTGCCGTGCTTGTTGTACTCATCGCGCTATCCTCTTTTCCGTCATCGTGCGCCACAAACCAACAACGCCTCTTGGCAGCCATAGCGTTACGCCAATAAACAAGGCGCCAAGAAAGAACAGCCAGTATTCAGGAAAAGCCACCGTAAAGTAACTCTTCGCCAGATTCACAATGAAAGCACCCAGCACCGGCCCTATCAGCGTTCCACGGCCACCGACAGCTACCCAGATGGCGATCTCGATCGAATTGGCTGGGCTCATTTCCGACGGGTTGATGATGCCGACCTGCGGCACATACAGCACCCCGGCAATAGCGCACAGCATGGCAGATAAGGTCCAGATGAACAATTTGTACCACAGCGGGTTGTAACCGATGAACATGACCCGCGTCTCGGCGTCCCGGATGGCGGTAAGCACGCGGCCAAACTTGGATGTGACCAGATAACGGCCAAGCACCAGCACCGCCATCAGCGTCAGCGCCGACAGCGCAAACAAGGTGACGCGCATTTCCGGCGTGGTGATGCCGTAGCCGAGAATGCGCTTGAAGTCGGTGAACCCGTTGTTGCCGCCAAAACCTGTTTCATTGCGGAAGAACAGCAGCATGAAGGCATACGTCATGGCCTGCGTGATGATGGAAAAATACACGCCCTTGATCCGCGAACGAAAAGCGAAGAACCCGAAAATAAAAGCCAGTAAAGCCGGCACGACGAGTACCAGGACAATTGACCAGAACATGCTATCGCTCCCCGCCCAGTACCAGGGTAGTTCTTTCCAATCGAGGAACACCATGAAGTCAGGCAAATCGGATTTATAGCTGCCGTCACGCCCGATCTGCCGCATCAGGTACATGCCGAAAGCGTAACCGCCGAGCGCAAAGAAAACCCCATGCCCGAGAGAGAGTATGCCGGCATATCCCCAAATCAAATCCATCGCCACGGCCACAATGGCATAACAGAGTATCTTGCCGATCAGTGTGATGACGTAACCCGATACATGGAATGTGCTGCCTTCCGGCAGGGCAAGGTGCAACAAGGGCATCAGCACCAGGGTGATCAGGGAAAAAAATCCCAGGCCAATCCAGCCGCGCCGACTGGTGGCGGAAAAAAATCGCACGATGAAAGGTGTCCGGATCATCATTAGCCTCAGTTATCGACGAAGCGGCCTTTCAAGGCAAACAAGCCCTGTGGACGCTTCTGGATGAAGATGATGATAAAAACCAGCACCAGTATTTTTGCGATCACCGCACCAGCCCAGCCTTCGATGAACTTGATCGCAATGCCCAGCCCCAGCGCAGCCCATACTGCACCGGCCAGCTGCCCAACACCGCCGAGCACCACAACCATGAAGGAGTCGACGATATAGCCCTGCCCCATGTCCGGACCGACATTGGAAATCTGCGACAACGCCACGCCACCCAGGCCGGCGATTCCCGCGCCGAGACCAAAGGCCAGCGTATCAATCCTCGTCGTCGGCACACCCACACAACCGGCCATCGTGCGGTTCTGCGTCACTGCGCGGACGAACATGCCCAGCCGCGTCTTATTCATCAATACCCACACCAGCGCCAGCACGAAAAACGAAAAACCGATGATCACCACGCGATTTAATGGTAACTGAACGTTGGCCATCAACTCAAATCCGCCAGACATCCATGTTGGATTCGACACTTCCACATTCTGCGCACCAAACAACACCCGCGCCGCTTGAATCAGGATGAGCGATAAACCCCAGGTGGCGAGCAAAGTCTCCAGAACGCGGCCATACAGCCAGCGGATTACCGTGCGCTCCATGATCATGCCCACAAGCGCCGCAGCACAGAAAGCCACCGGGATCGCGGCGACCACATACCAATCGATCAATTCAGGAAACTTGCTGCGGAATATCGATTGCATGCCATAAGTGGCATACGCGCCGACCATCAGCAGCTCGCCATGCGCCATATTGATCACGCCCATCACGCCATAAGTGATGGCCAGTCCCAGCGCAGCAAGCAACAGGATGCTGCCCAGGCTCAGCCCGGTGAATACCTGCCCGACCATATTGCTGAGCTGCAACCGCGAATTGATTGCACGCAAGGAGAGTTCGGCCTGGGCACGCACCTTGCCATCCGGTTCATTTGCGGCATCGGTCAGGGACAGCAACAAACTGCGATGGCGGGGATCCGAACTTTCGGCCAGCATCTTGACCGCCGCAAGACGCACAGCGGGATCATTGGCGCCCAGAGTTGCCTGGGCATAAGCCAGGCTCAACACGGCCTTGACGCCAGGATCGGATTCTTTTTCAAGCGCACGCGACAACAAGGGCGCTGCATCGGGATCGGCATTCCCCTGTAATTCGACTGCGGCAGCGAGACGCACTGTGCGGTCGGCATCAAAAAGCCGCAACCCGGCGATGACATTAGCCAGCGTAGCGCGGATACGGTTATTGATTGAAATGCCCTCAGCGTCATCGGGAACAGCGGCCAGCACTGCACCTGTCGCCGCATCGGTCGCCTTGTCGTCAATGATCACCAGCACGCGCCCACCAGCTACATACAAAACATCATCATTCAATGCCTTCAGCACCGCCAGCGCCGCAGGGTCTGCTGTCTGGCCAAGTTGTTTGATGGCGGTAATCTTGTCTTCAGACTCTTCCGCAGCGAGCCGGCTTACCACGCTTGCATCAAGTGCCGCATTAATAACACCGGCGTACATCAGAATCATGCAACTGAAAAGTTTGTAGAGAAAATGTCGCATAAGTTTTCAAAAAGTCGGCGCTGGTAATACGGTGCCATATTCCCCGCTACCCTAGAAAAAGGAAAGGTACAGCAGCGGACCCAGACCGCCGCTGTACCGGATGTATTGCGCTTACATTTGAGGCTCATCCTTCTTCTTGTCGTTGCCTGTAATGTATGGTGACCATGGTTGTGCCTTGATCGGACCTTTGGTTTTCCAAACCACATTGAATTGCCCATCTGCCTTGATCTCGCCGATCAGGACTGGCTTGTGCAAGTGGTGGTTCTTGGCATCCATCTCAATCTCGAAGCCGGAAGGTGCCTTGAACTTCTGGCCACCCATCGCCGCGATCACCTTGTCCACGTCGGTGCTCTTGGCTTTTTCCACGGCCTGCTTCCACATATGAATGCCAATATAGGTTGCTTCCATCGGATCATTTGTCACCACGGTATCCGCATTGGGCAGTTTTTGCTTTTTCGCCCAGCCCTGATACATCTTGATGAACTTGGCATTCGTCGGGTTCTTGATCGACATGAAATAGTTCCACGCCGCCAGATGGCCAACCAGCGGTTTAGCATCCACACCACGCAGCTCTTCCTCACCCACCGAGAAAGCCACGACAGGTACGTCGGTTGCCTTCAGGCCGGCATTACCCAGTTCCTTGTAGAACGGCACATTCGAATCGCCATTGATGGTCGATACCACGGCTGTCTTCTTGCCTTCAGCAGCGAACTTCTTGATCTTGGCAATGATGGTCTGATAGTCAGAATGGCCGAAAGGCGTGTAGTCCTCCATGATGTCGGCATCGGCGACGCCCTTGGATTTCAGGAAGGCACGAAGTATCTTGTTGGTGGTACGCGGGTAAACATAGTCGGTACCCAACAGAACAAAGCGCTTGGCTGAACCGCCATCCTTGCTCATCAGGTATTCAACGGCGGGAATCGCCTGCTGGTTAGGCGCGGCGCCGGTGTAAAACACATTTTTTTCCAGCTCTTCACCCTCATACTGCACCGGATAAAACAGTAGCCCATTGAGTTCCTTGAATACCGGATTGACTGATTTACGGGATACCGACGTCCAGCAACCGAACACGACGGAGACTTTATCCTGAGTCAGCAACTGACGCGATTTTTCAGCAAACAGTGGCCAGTTGGATGCAGGATCAACTACCACCGCCTCCAGTTTCTTGCCCATGACGCCACCAGACTTGTTGATTTCATCAATGGTCATCAGCGCGGTTTCTTTCAGCGCGGTTTCCGAAATCGCCATCGTGCCGGAGAGTGAATGCAGGATGCCGACCTTGATGGTATCGGCGGCGAAGGCGGATAAACTGACTAGACCTGACAACGTCATCAGACTCGAAAGTGCGGTCAATTTCAGAAAATTACGGCGGGTTTTCATGGTGAACTCCTATGAACAAATAGTGAATGAAAAAACGGAATGTCAATGTGCTGGATGTGGCACTAACTTCATCCAATCAAAATTGGAATTGACCCGTGACCATAAATGCATTGATGTTGCTTGCACCAGTCACTTTTGTGTCTGAGTAAACAGCACTCACTTGCGCGTTATAACCATCAATAATGTAATTAACGCCGACATCGTATTTTTTTGTGTCAATATCGTCGTCGGGATTAAACTTTTGGTAGCGGACAAAGGGCTGGAACTGACCCCAACCCACTTTCTGGCTAAATATGTAGCCCAATCCGGCTGAGTAAGCCTTGCCTTGTTCACTCAGAAATACATCATCGGTGTCATAGTCATAACCGGCCGCCTCAATGGACAAGGCGCCTGGTCCGACACCCTTCTTCTCCAGGAGAAAATCGACACTATAGGACTTATAGTCACCCGTCTTAACAGCCGAGTAAGCACCGTTACTTTGTGTTCTACCGGCAATGCCGATCGCCAGAATATCTTTGCCACCCAGATAGTTTCCCGTGCCATAGTAACCGGGCTCAGCATCCCAAAAGTTATACTGAAGCCGCCCGGCATACATCAGGCCATCCGAGCCAGTGCGCCCCGTAAACGCAGGGGCCACAGGGGCAATTTTGAAGGCCGTATTGCCCTCAAAAGCGCCAAAAGAATAAGCCAGCTTGCCACCCATCAAGCTACCCACAGCCGCGACACCATCGTCACGCCCGATGTATCCGCCGTTGTAACCGTAGCGCGAAGCGATGCCGGACCAATAGCCACCCCCTAGGGAATAGTAAGGACCGGCCATGTTGGCACGATCACTGGGCGACAAAAAGCGTCCTGCCCAGATAGTCAGTTCCGGCATGATTTGAATTTGGACATTGGCATCAATGGCCTGAAATCCTTCACCGGCGATGTCCTTTTCTGTGTTGAGCATGCCTTTGATATTCTTGCTCAACGAACCGGACAGATAGATACGCGCACTATCCAAGGTAAAATCCTGCGAGCGCGAAGTGCCATTGGGCGCCCCATTTTCCACACTGCTAAAACTGGTGCGCATGCCAAAACCGACACTCACCGATTTATCTTCACCAAAGACGATCGTACCGCCTGCATGAGCGTTAATCGCGGGTAGCATGATGGAAGCCGCAAATACAGTAGCCAGTTGGCTTCTGTTGAATTTAAGTGTCATTTCAATTCTCCATTGGTTAAAAATACCGGCGAAATCGGGATGGTTGACTACACATAATTAACCGCACAGAACCACCCGAAACCCATTCAAGCTTTCAAAGCCTGATTCAGGTTAACGAGAGCCTGGGGAGAATGAAATAAGTCATCTTACGTAGATATGCCCAATGGCTGATTACTGAAATAATGCTAACTTTAGCCATGTCAAACCATGACTGTAGAAGAGCCCACACCCATGATGATTTCCGCCCAAACCAAAACCTGTCGTCACTGCTGGATGATGATATTTTTTATGTTTTCAATCAGTAGCTGCGGTGAGTTTGCCTATAAACGTGGCGCAAGCTTTAGCGATCTGGAAATCGCCAAGAAGGGCTGTAAAGCAAAAGACCCAGCCCCCGCAGCCATAGAGAAATGTATGCAGGATGAAGGATGGACGGTTCAAAACCTGAACAAGATGGAACCGATAGATGCAGACCCGGTGATAGAGGCAACTATCATACCCAGTGACCAAAGAATTGAAAATGCACCCGGCGCTTCGGCCCAGAAACACCCTGCTGAGTGGTCTGCCTTATCCGACAAGGCGGAAACACCTGCCCCCGTGAAAAAAGCCCCCGACATGCTGGACATGTTCAGAGTCGGCTCGTGGTGGAAAACAGGTAGTGGCGCTGACAGCTTAAAAGCTGACACGGACGCCTGTGTGACCAGATTAGGCGAGGCACACCGACCGAACACCCAAACCAAATTGGCCACCCGCGGCTTGTTGCTGTGCATGAAAGAAAAAGGCTGGAGCGGCCTGCGCGAAAAATAAAGCCGCACGTCCCTACCGGTTCCCCCTCTCCTGTCCCTAAGGTTCTAGGGAGGGTTCTCAGGATTTGGGGGGTGTAGTTTGCTTAGGTAGTTGCAAGCGACGCATAGCTACCGCCGCTGCGGAAGTGCGGGTTTCCACACCGAGTTTTTCAAATAGATTTTCCGTGTGCTTGTTGATCGTCCGGTGGCTAATTCCCAGAATGTCCCCAATGTCCCGATTGGTCTTGCCATAGATCACCCAGTACAGTACTTCCGCTTCGCGCACCGTGAGCCCGAAAGAATCCACCAATGCCCTAGTCATGGCTGCATCACTTTCCTCACGCAGCACCAGCAGGCACTCCCCTTCATCGGTATGTCCATGCAGGGTGCATATCATTCGTCCTTCATCACCAGTAGTTTCCAAAGGTACAGGTGGGGGGGGCTTAGTTAAGGCAACTTGCAACCATTTGTGTATGCGTGAGACAAACTGGCGCTCATCCTGTCCGCCGTATTTCAGCAATAGGGTACGCGCCAGCGGGGTTTGCCATAGCATCACGCCATCCGTTGGCCGCATGGACATGCAGGCCTGGCCATAAGCATCCAGCACGCTGCGTGCCTGCTGAGTCTGCCGGGCGCTCCGTACATGGGCCGCAATGCGGGCCAGCACTTCGGATGGCCGGATGGGTTTGGTGACATAGTCAACACTGCCAGCAGCGAAGGCCGCGACCACGTGCTCTGTTTCCGTCAATCCGGTCATGAAGATGATGGGGATACGCTGCGTCTCGGCCTCGGCCTTCAAATTTCTGGCCACCTCGAATCCATCCATGCCGGGCATCAAGGCATCCAGCAAAATGACATCAGGCAAACTCTGGCGTGCGCGCTGCAAGGCACTTTCCCCATTCGTCGCCACCAACACCGCATAGCCCGCTTCATCCAGCGCGTCATACAACAAGGATAGGTTTTCTGGCACGTCATCCACAATCAGGACGACGTCCTGGCTGTTTCTATCAATGGGCGTCATGCTCATATTTGCGCAAAATCTCCTTCATGGGCTCAAACTGGAACCGCTCAGCCAAAGTCCGCATCACATGGACAAACTCGCCATGTACGGAATCAAGTTGCTCAATCATATCGATTTTTTCGAGTATGCCGCGCATGTAACCCAAGCCGATCATTTCCCGCAATGTTGCCAGATGCTCCGGCCCCGGCGGCACAATGGCCGGTGGCAACACATCAGAAACCACGCTAGCGGCCGGCATTGCGGAATACACCCATTCCAGTTCCAGTTGCGTGCCGATCCAGTCCAATACATCGCTCACCCGGAATGGCTTGACAATGAAATTCGCGCCAGAGATACCAAACAAATTATCCACATTCTTCTCGAATGCATTGGCGGAGAGTACGCATATTCTGGCATCGCTCAATCCTGCTTCACGAATGCGGCGTATGGTTTCCCATCCATCCATGCCTGGCATGGCCAAATCCATAAAAATCACGTGCGGCTTAAACCCATCAGTCCTCTCCAGACAAGCTTGTCCGTTCTCCGCCTGGTCAACTTGAAAACCACGGGGTTCCAGCATATTCGCCAGCAGTTGCCGGTCGACCTGCTCGTTATCCACAACAAGGATACGCCGCCGTTCGCCTAGGTACCCAATCCGCTCCAGAGGCTCTACTTTGGACGCTTGCTCTCCATGCACACTTGGCAGATAAAACCGCAAGGAAAAACAGCTCCCCTTGCCCAATTCACTATCTAGGGTGATTTCGCCGCCCATCATATCTGTCAGCATGCGCGCAATGGTCAGCCCAATTCCCGCACCGCCAGTAGCACCGATATAAGTAGCACTCCCACGTGAGAAAGGCTCAAAAACCGCTGATAGCTCAGACTCGGCGATTCCTGGCCCCGTATCCTCGATTGAAAAAAATGCCATCTCGCGCTGGTAACGCAGCCTTAAAGTTACCCGGCCACGCACTGTAAACTTGACCGCGTTGCCTAGCACATTCAGCAATATCTGTCGTAAACGCTTTTCATCCGTACGAACAACAAGCGGCAGGGATCCCGCAGAGGCATCGTAGAAAAAATCCAGTCCTTTCTGCCTTGCCTGTTGCTCCACCATGCCGACAAGATGTTGGATGAAGTCTTGAAAATCCAGTGGCCGCACATCCAGAGTGAACTTGCCGCTCTCAATGCGGGCAATATCCAGCGTGCCTTCAATCAGAGAAAGCAAATGATCGCCACTTCGCCGGATGACATTGACTGCCTGACGACGATTGGGGGGAACGCCAGGATCGCCATCCAGAATTTGTGCATAGCCCAGGATGCTGTTCAGCGGTGTACGCAGTTCGTGGCTGATAGACGTGATGTAACGACTCTTTGCCTGGTTGGCCTGCTCCGCAATTTCCCTAGCCTTCTGCAATTGCTCGTCGGTATGTCGGTGGGACGCAATCTCCCGTATCAGCAAGTGTGTCTGGCGATTGGATTCTTCCTGGGCAACTTGACGGCTCTTCTGTGTCAGCACCAGCCACCAGGCTGCAATCCCTGACACAAACAACAACACTGCATACGTCCGTACAAAGGATTGGCCCAACAGGATAGCAATCGCGGATTCAGCCCCAGCCAAGCGACGCAATTCGTAGTGGTAAAGCAGCCCCAGCACCAAAGCCAGTAAAGGCGCGATAGCCGCCATGAGCAGCAGATAATGCGCCAGCCCCCTTTCCAGGTAAGGTGATACCACTCGCGGCAACAGCCGGCGAATCAAGGCAGTCCATTGCGCCGTCAGGCGGGCATCCGGCCTGCACAGGTCATTGCAACGAGCATCCAGCGAGCAGCACAAAGAACAAATGGTGTCCTGATAGGCCGGACAACGCGCCATGTCCTCCACCTCATACTCGCGTTCACAAATACAACAACGTTGCAATGTGCCAGAAGCCGGTGCTGCCTTGGGCATGCGCACCAAGTAATAGCGCCCCTTGGTTGCCCAGGCAATCAGCGGCGATGTCATTAAAGCGGCCACCAGGGCAATGATTGCAGAAAATGCTTCAGCCCCCGGGCCAAAGATGCCGGCATAGGCGACTACCGAAAGTACCGAAGCGATGCTCATCGCCCCCACCCCTACCGGATTGATGTCATACAGATTTGCTCGTTTAAATTCGATCCCCGCAGGAGAAAGTCCCAACGGTTTATTGATGATCAAATCAGCTAACACGGTAGTCATCCAGGCGATGGCGATATTGGAATACAGCCCAAGCACATCCTTGAGTGCCTGGAATACATTCATCTCCATCAACATCAACGCAATCAATGCATTGAATACCACCCAAACAATGCGCCCCGGATGGCTATGCGTGAGCCGGGAAAAAAAGTTGGACCAGGCCAGAGAGCCTGCATAAGCATTAGTAACATTGATCTTGAGTTGCGAGATCACAACAAACAGTACAGTCATGGCGACTGCCAAGCCAGGGGAAGGTAGCATATAGCCATAGGCCAGCAGGTACATTTGATTGGGATCCACCGCCTTCTCTAAGAATATCCCACCACGTATCGCCAGATACGCTAGTAACACACCACCCAGCATCTTGGCTATCCCCGGCACAATCCACCCCGGACCGCCAATCAACAGAGCAAGCGTCCAGCGCCACTTGTTTTTGGCCGTACGTTCGGGCATGAAGCGCAGATAATCCGCCTGTTCACCCGTCTGGGTGATCAGGGCAATCCCCACCGTCAGTGCGGCGCCAAACAGGTGGAAATCAAAATCTGCGCTACCCGCGCCGCTGAAATGGCGTATCTCTTCCAGAATGCCGGGATTGGCCTTCAGGACATAAAAATAAGGCAGTACCAGCAGTGCAATCCAGACCGGTTGGGTCCATGTCTGGAAACGGCTAATCGTTGTGACCCCATGAGTCACGAGGGGTATCACCGCTAAAGCACTGATGAAATAACCAATGCTAGGAGGAATATGGAAAGCCAGATCCAGCGCATAGGCCATGATCGCGGCTTCCAGAGCAAAAAAAATAAAGGTAAACGTTGCGTAGATCAGCGAAGTAATAGTGGAACCAATGTAGCCAAAACCTGCCCCACGAGTCAGCAAGTCCATATCCACCCCGTAACGCGCGGAGTAAAAACAGATGGGTAGGCTGGCCGCAAAAATGATCAGCCCGGTGCTCAGAATTGCCCATACCGCATTAGCGAAACCGTAGTTCACCAATAAGGTTGCGCCTATCGCCTCAAGCACCAAAAAGGAAGCGGTGCCAAAAGCTGTATTTGCCACGCGCATTTCCGACCAACGACGAAAGCCACGGGGAGTAAAACGCAGGGCGTAATCCTCAATGGTTTCAGTTGCAACCCAGGAGTTGTAATCGCGGCGAACCTTGACCACCCGCTGGATAGCATCCTGATCGGGCTCGGGGAGATTGGATGTATTCATGGCTACTGGCAAAGATACAATATTTCCCCGTAGGCTCAGTCCTCCCCGTAAGCTCAATCTTCTTACGCGTTCAGAAAAAAAACCGCAACTGGTGGTGCCGGCTTTTAATTTAGAAAGCGCCCAGGATGATTATCCGTCACGCCGGATAGCGGCTCCGATAGTCCTGACTTCCGCCTTGACTTCCGGATGATTCTGGGCCGTTGACTGAATGTCGCCACATATCTGCCCGCCTTCTTCAATCAGAATTTTTCCATAACGGATCTTGCCAGTAACGCGACCAGTCGCATGAATGATCAACTGGCTTCGGGCAGTGAGTTCACCCTCAAAGACACCGTGTATTTCTGCCGTATCGATACTCACGGTGCCACAGAATATGCCCTGTTCGGCAATGCGGATGATATGGCTATCCATGGTCGCTTCGACCCTGCCCTCCACAACCAGCGTATCGCAATCAAGAATTTCTGCGCCCTTGAGCTTGACATCGGGGCCTACGAGCAGCCGGTTGCCAACACTTTTCTCGGCTTTCAATTGTGTGGCAGAGTCAGAGGCAGATGAAGTATCAGAAGGGACCGGGTTTCTAGCGTCTGCCATGGGTAGCGGTTGAGCTGCAAAGGGTTTGGTTACCGGTGCCGGCATGGGAGTCGATGGTCGGCCAAACAGACCACGCGCACTATTCGATCCATCGGACTTGCCAGTTAACTCTTGAGTTTTAAACATGAATTTTCCTTTTCAGAAATGACTACAGAACAACCGGACGATCATCCGGCCCTTGTGCTACTAAACCTTGTGCTACTAAATAAAAATAGTACTCAGGGCTAACCGTTGTTTTATGCGGCGCTTTTTCATACTGCATCTCCTTCTCTAATGATTGCCGAGGACCATCTCGGCCGGAAAAACGAATCAAGTTCAGAACGCTTAACTACTCGATGATTGCTGTGCAATCACACTACCAACAACTTTCACGTGATCGCCAGCTGCCACCGCCGGCGGATTACGCTGATAGAGCGTGTGTAGCCGGCCATTCTCCATACGCACTCGGATGCGATACGACGAAGTTTTGTGCGTATTTTTTTCGATCTCATTGCCCGCGTAGGCACCACCAGCGCCACCTAAAAGAGTCATCGCAGTGCGGCCATTACCTTGACCGATGCTATTGCCTACCAGGGCGCCGGCAACTCCTCCGGCAATTGCCCCCACGCCACTGCCCTGACCTTTCATTTCGACCAGGCTCACTGATTCCACGACGCCGCAGTAACGGCAGGCAGAAGTTACTGTGCGGTCGCGCCTAGCTGAACTCGTACCAGACTCTGGCAGTAGTTCCTGTGTAGCTTTCGCAATAGATGATGCCGTAGATGCCGTACCCGCTTCGGAATGAGCCAGCGGTAGGGTTCCGGTTAAAGTCGCGATGCCTAGCAAGCTAAACACGGTAACGGCAATCGCTGCAATCACCATTAATGGATAAAGTAGTTTGGGACGAGCTTGCATTTTTTCGCTTCTCTCTTTTCTGATCAGGGGCTCATGTGAACATGAGGTATCAATCTTTTTTCCGATAGGTAAAGAATTGGGCACTTTGATGCAATGCTCAACTACCCATGGGTAAAAGCAATCACCATGCCAGATTATTTTTATAATAAATTTCAATAGGTTATGCTAGCCGAGCAATTTCCACGGCATGATAATCTGTCGCCATCAGGCGACAGATCGCTGCAAAGGTTTTACAACCCGATGAACCCTAATGATTTTTACTGTCGCACTGTGGCGACAGTTACTTGAACAACGACGGATCCATAGAATGGCGCTGCAGGAGTTTGTAAAAATCCGTGCGATTTCGCTGCGCCAAAGTGGCAGCACTCGCAACGTTACCCCCCGTCATTTTGAGCAGCCGCGCCAGGTAATCGGCTTCAAAGCGACGCCGTGCTTCATCGAAGGGGATAATGTCTTCCAGCTCCCGAATGGCATTTTGTACCAGTGCAAGTGGTACGATGGATCCGGTAGACAAGGCAACTGCCTGCTCTACGACATTGAGCAGTTGACGCACGTTACCGGGCCAACTGGCACGAACTAAAATCTCCATTGCCTCCGGCGCAAATCCATTAACTTCCTTTCGGTAGCTTTCCGAGATCTTGTGTAGGAAATACCTGGCCAGCAGAGGAATATCGTCACGCCGTTCAGCCAATGATGGAATCGCCAGCGCCACCACCTTGAGGCGATAAAACAAATCGCTACGAAACCGTCCTTCGGCCATTTCCACCTCCAGATCGCGGTGTGTAGCACTAATGACACGAATATCCACACGATGCGATTTAGCCTCACCTAGTGGCCTCACCTCGCGCTGCTCGAGCATGCGCAGCAATTTCACTTGTAATGGCAAAGGCATATCACCAATCTCATCCAGGAAAAGCGTGCCACCATCGGCCTCCCTGACTAACCCTGCGTAGTCTTTATTCGCTCCGGTAAATGCCCCGCGCACATAGCCAAAAAGTTCGGATTCCAGAAGGTTTTCAGGGATTGCCCCGCAATTCACAGCGACAAAATTCGCCTCAGACCGTGCGCTGGCAAAATGAATTGCCTGGGCCAACAACTCTTTTCCGGTGCCTGATTCTCCATACAGCATGACACTGGCGTCGCTAGCAGCAACCAATCGGGCTTGCGCCAAAAGACCTTCCATGATGGGGCTTTGGGTAACAATACCTGCTCGCCATGTTTGCTCGCTCATAGCCTCAGTATTGTCACTGACAGAAAAGCGCAACGCCTGCTCCACTTGAGCAATCAGCACCTTGGCGTCATAAGGCTTGGTCAGATAGCCAAACACGCCACGATTTGTCGCGGCAATCGCATCCGGAATGGTGCCATGCGCCGTGAGTATGATCACGGGTAGCGCCGGATGCGTCGCGTTGATCGCCTCAAACAATGCCGAACCATCCATACCCGGCATACGCAGATCGGTAATCACCAGATGTGGCCGTTCAACCGCAATCATGGCTAGTGCGTGTTCTGCCTTGTCTGTCGTTATGACGCCATATCCTGCCGCCTCGAGCCGAATGGTCAACAGGCGAAGCAAATCCGGGTCATCATCAACCAATAAAATCTGTGATCGCGTTTGTAGCCGAGTTTGTGCGCTATTTTTTGCATTCGGCGAGCTCATGGTTTTCCTTTGATCACATCCTCACGCTGCATCATTTTTTTCTCGATACCCTTTAACGCTTCAAGCTTGGCATCAAGATCATCTGCACGGCGAATTTGGGTTTGCAATGCCTCCTCCAATCTTTGGCGTTCGGCCAGGTTGGTACTCACCATAACAGCCAAAGCACGAAGTGGAAGATCACGACGCCTCGTTTCCTTGACCAAGGGATCAAGCAATTGTTGCGCCTGGCGGATGTCTCCGCCAGGAACAGACAAGGCAATGGCATATTGAAGTTGATAGAAAGTCGATTTATCTTTCGCATAATTCTTGCGTGCGCGTTCGGTTTCCTTGGCAAGCTCGGGTGCCGACAACAAGCGTAGTTGATCAAAATAAGTAAGCAATGCGCTCGCACCACCTGATGCACTCCAATACACCTGTCTGGGGGGCGCAACAACTTCTGCCGGTTTAATGGTTGCACAGCCTGAGATCAGGGCCAGGAGTAACCCTAGGAATAAATAGTTATAAAAATTTTTCATGGCGGGTCATATATTTAAAGGGAGTTGTACCGTGAAGTGTCCTTTTCCTCGGCCAACGGTTATTTCCCCTCCCAAGGTGAGTACATGTTCTTTGGCAATCGACAATCCCAACCCCGAGCCTTTGACAACGCCAGCAGCTACGGCCTGTCCGCGATAAAACGGATCAAACAAATTATCCATCTCTTCATCCGCGACACCTGGGCCCTCATCAATCACGGATAGCAAAACATGATTGTCATTTTTTTTTGCCGACACGGTAATCGTGCCATTTGCAGGAGAGTACTTAATAGCATTAGACAGCAGATTGTCAAACACGATACGCAATCGCTCGGGATCTGTACGCAAAACAAAATCATCAACTTGCCTATCTAACTTGATATGTCGTGAGGCCATCGCCAAGTGTTGCTTATCGATTACCTTCGCAATGATTTCAATAGGTTTTACCGGTTGCAATTTAAGCGGTGTTTGCTGAAACTCCGACTCACCATGACGCAACAGATCTTCAATCAGACGTTGCAAGTCAAGACTATGTTGACGCAGGATATAGACAATTTCACGCTGCTTTTCTGTTAACGGCCCTGCAATTTCCTCGGATAATAAATCCGACCCTTCGCGTAATGCCGTTAAAGGTGTTTTTAGCTCATGCGAAATCTGGCGCAAAAAACGGCTTTTTTGTTCCCCCAGCTGAACCAAACGTAACCGCAACCAATCCAGCCGATCACCCAGCTGCTTCAAGTCATCAGGACCGTTCACTTCGATCCGGGTTTCAAGCCGACGTTCGCCCAGATCACGAATACCCTGTTCCAGTTGGGCAATCGGCTTAGCGAGAAGATGCGTAAACCCGGCAACGATGAAGATCGACAAAGGCAGCAACAAGAAAAGTTGCCTTTTAACTTGTATCTCCGTTTGCTCTGCCAACACGCGCAAAGACTCTGCCTCTTTATCGATCACCTTGCTCGAACGTGTTAATAACTGCCGCGTTGTATCGGCAATATCAGCATATCGAATCGCTGCATCCGTCGCGCCCGTCGCATCAATGCCAATTTTTACGAGATAGGCATTGAGTTGCTGTTCTTCTTGCTGCAAGGCCGTTAGCTCTAGCCGCATGGAGGCTTCAAGTGGCAACTCGCTCAATTGTGCGCTGGCATTTACAAAGCGTTGATGCAAAGTGAGGTAGCTCTTCCATAAAGTCGGATCTTTCAAGATGACACTCTGTTGCGCAACGCGTTCCAATGAATTGGCCGTTTCGCTTAATTCTCTTGCGGCATGGGTCACTCGCGCGGCATCATAAACAGCACGCTGGCTTTGTGTCGATAGTCGCTGTATGGCGACGGTATTAATCAGCAACCCAATAATCAATGGCAAAACCGCCAGCAAAAAGCCGGCTGACAGTAGCTTGAAGAACGATTTTGGATAATGGATATTCATAATAAGCCGTGACGCAAAATCTGTTCCCACTGAGAGTGGTGATCGAAATAGATCACAAACGCCTATTGATTGGCTTTAATTGGCGCATCGTCCTGCGCATAAAACAGAGATCTTCCCAGGCTTTCGCCTTATCGAGAGGGCTGCGCAACAGGTAAGCGGGATGGTAGGTGACAATCACCGGAATACCCTCGTAATCATGCACCTTAGTCCGTGCAGTGCCGATTTTTACTTCAGTTTGTAGCAATGTCTGCGCAGCGGGGCGGCCCATGGCGACAATGAGCTTAGGCTGGATCAAGGCAATTTGTTGTGCAAGATAAGGTCGGCAGGCTGCAAGCTCGTCGTGATCGGGAGTTCGATTTTCCGGTGGACGACACTTAACGGCATTGGCAATATAAACATCCCGTCCGCGCTGTAGACCAATCGAAGCCAACATATTATCCAGCAGCTGACCCGCCTGACCGACAAATGGCTCGCCGCGTTCATCCTCTTCCGCGCCCGGCCCTTCACCGACAAAAAGCCAGTCGGCTTGCCGGTCGCCAACGCCTAGCACGGCTTGTTTGCGCACTTCACAAAGTCGGCACTGGCGACACGCCGCAGCGGTTGCAGCCAGCTCATCCCAATCCATGGGCATGGCAATTTTCGCCACGCGCGTGACCGCCGTATCGCCTGTCGGGGCTCGCTCGGCAACCGAATGAGTCGCCTCGGCCGGTAGCTCAGTCGCCGTCGCAGCGGTGGATGGCGCGCGCAGTTTCCACACGGGGCCCAAGCCCATTTCGTACAGTATTTGTTGGCGACTAGGATTCATCAGTTATTTATAACTCGCGTGCCATCACGATCGCATCTTCCCGTTGTTCATGAGCTGGATAATAGCCGTGTCGCCGACCAATCTCAGTGAACCCCTGGCGTGTGTACAAGGCCAGCGCCGCTCGATTCGTAGCACGCACTTCGAGCAGCATGCGCGTCACCTGCCGCATCCTGGCACGCGCCATCAGGTGCTGCAAAAAGGCTGCGCCAACCCCTTGTCGTTGAAACGCGGGTAACACGCTGATGTTCAGCAAATCAGCCTCGCCCACCGCCATCATCACCACGCCATAGCCCACCAGGGCGTTGCTGCTGTCATACGCCAGCAAAACATCGTGGCCTGCAGCAAGTGAATCGGCAAACTGGCCGCGCGTCCACGGTGAAGCATGCAACGTGGCCTCGGCGGCCACTACTGTATCGAGGTCAGCCAAGGTCATCGCGGTGATGCGCAGGTCTTGGTCAAATGTCATTTCAATCCGCCACGTGCCAAGCGTTCGGCCGTGGTAAATGCCACTTTGTCGCGCACATAAATGGGCTGGGCATCGGCTGCGGATACCCCTCGACCATCGGCCAACACGGGTACTGCCAAGCGCGCCACGGCGGCAGCGGAAGGAAAAATATCAGGATGAGTGCCTGCCAAGTCTGGCTTACGGCTAGTCAATAAGTCAGCATAGGTTTTAAATCCATCGCCCACGCCCCAAGCGCTTTGAAAAGTCGGCGCTGGTGATACGGCGGGTGCGACACAATGCGGCGCCATCACTTCATGCGCCACATCCCCTTCGACAGTATATGCGGCCGCATAAATTTCATTCATGCGTGCATCAAGACACGCCCAGACATTGCGCTCGCCCGATGCCAGGGCTAACGCGGCCAGGGTTGAGATCGGTGCAACAGGCACATCCAGACCAAACGCCAAGCCCTGCGCCACACCGCACGCCAAGCGCAAACCGGTAAACCCGCCCGGCCCTGCGCCAAACGCAATGCCATCGAGTTGCTTGAGCGTTATGCCGGATATTGCCAGCAGTTCATGCGCCCAAGGTAAAAGATATTCCGAGCCACTGTTCGGGTGATCAGCAAACCGTTCGGTGAGCTCACCATCCTGCCAAAGTGCAACGGATAGGCGTCGTGTCGCCGTCTCGAATGCCAGAAAACGCACGGTTGCTGATTAAACGCAGCGCTGATTAAACGCGCGGACGACCAAACATGCCGCGCAAGGCGTCTTGTAAATCAGCAGGCAGTACAACTGTCTTGGCATTTTCCGACACTGCCAGGCTACCTAGCGTCTGGATATATTTCTCACCCAGCAAATAGCGCACAGGGGCATCGTCACTCCCCAGCGCCACGGCGACGCGCTTGATGGCTTCCGCACTGGCGGTAGCCAAAGTCACTTGTGCTTCGGCTTGCAGGCGTGCCGCTTGCAGTTGAGCTTCCGCATTCAGAATGGTCGATTGCTTGGTGCCTTCAGCGCGGGTCACTGTGGCTTTGCGTTCACGCTCGGCAGAGGCTTGCGCCTCCATCGCGCGCTGCATTGATTCAGACGGCTTGATGTCTTGTATTTCGACTGATTTGACGGTCAGCCCCCAATCAATGGCTTCGTCGGCAATGCTCTCGCGCAAACGCGCCTTGATTGCATCGCGGTTGGACAACGCCTCGTCCAGATTCATTTCACCAATGATTGACCGCAACGTGGTCATGATCATGTTACGTATCGCTTCAGAAAAATCTGTCACCCCATACACCGCCTTGACCGGATCGGTAATCTTGATGAACGCAATCGCATTGGTCACAATCACGGCATTGTCTTTAGTGATGACCTCCTGCTCTTGCACATCCAGAATAATGTCTTTGGTTACCAGCTTGTAACGCACCTGATCCAGATAAGGAATGATGACATTCAGCCCGGGCAACAATGTTTTATGGTATTTACCCAACCGCTCGACAACCCATTCCTCGCCTTGCGCCACAATGCGCACACCCTTGGCCACCGTCACTATGGCGAAAACAAAGAGTGCAATTACAAAAAATCCAAGCTCACCCATCATGCGCTCCTCAAGTTTTACCCACTTTTAAAAACTGGCCATCCACTGCCAGTACTTTGACTCGCGTGCCAGCCGCAATGGATTCATCAGCCAGGCAAGCCCAGCGCTCTGCCCCCATGATGGGCTTTTGAAAACGCACTTCACCGCGACCTGATGAGGAACCCACAGGTTCAATTGCACTCACGAGCACCCCAATCTCACCTAATGCCTCATCTGCTTGGCCCGAACGTGTTTTGTTCGCATGGCGAAAAAACCTGAACCACAACACCGTCATCACGATCGAGACCACTGTCCATAGCAACACCTGCGCAGTAAAACTCAGGTTCGGGAACACCAATAAGGCCACGCCCACAAGCAGCGCGCCTATGGCAAACCAGATGATAAAAAAACTGAACAAGGCCAGCTCAGCCAAAGCCAGCCCCATGCCTAATACCATCCAGTACCACCAGAGAATTTGCATGGTTTATTTTTTGTGGTTAGCGAGTCGCATCGACGTATCAATCACGGTATCCGGATTCAACGAGATAGTCTGGATACCTTCATCCATGAGCCACTCGGCAAAGTCAGCGTGATCCGACGGGCCTTGACCACAAATGCCAACATATTTGCCCAAGCGATTACACGTGGCAATCGTCATGGACAATAATTTTTTAACAGCCAGATCGCGCTCATCAAACGAGTGCGCTACCAAACCAGAATCACGATCCAGACCTAGTGTCAGCTGGGTCAGATCATTGGAACCGATTGAGTAACCATCGAAATGCTCAAGAAACTGCTCAGCCAGCAAGGCATTGGATGGAATTTCACACATCATGATCAGCTTGAGATCGTTTTCGCCACGGCGCAGACCATGCGCTGCCAGCAATTCGACCACCGTACGGGCTTCGTCCACCGTGCGCACGAAGGGCACCATGATTTGCACATTGGTGAGCCCCATGTCATTGCGCACGCGCTTCATGGCACGGCATTCGAGTTCAAAGCAAGCGCGGAAAGACGGCGCGATGTAACGTGAAGCGCCACGGAACCCCAGCATGGGATTTTCTTCTTCCGGCTCATAAATCTCGCCGCCGAGCAATTTGCGGTATTCGTTTGATTTGAAATCCGACAAACGAACAATCACCGGCTGCGGATAAAACGCCGCCGCAATGGTGGCCACCCCTTCAGTCAACTTCTCGACAAAAAATGTCTCAGGCGAAGAATAGCCGCGCGAACGACGCAGAATTTCTTCCCGCAAACTGGCTGGCACTTGATCAATTTCAAGAATCGCCTTGGGATGAATACCGATCATGTTATTGATAACAAACTCAAGCCGAGCCAAGCCAACCCCGGCATTCGGAATCTGCGCAAACTCAAAGGCGAGTTCCGGGTTGCCCACGTTCATCATGATTTTGACTGGCAACTTGGGCAAATTACCCACATCCTGCCGCGTGATTTCAAACTCAAGCGCATCGCGATACACATAACCCGTATCACCTTCGGCACACGATATGGTCACGCTCTCGCCTTCGGTCAAGGCGGTAGTGGCACTGCCACAGCCCACAATCGCAGGGATGCCCAGCTCGCGCGCAATAATCGCCGCATGGCAAGTACGTCCGCCGCGATTGGTCACAATCGCTGAAGCACGCTTCATGACTGGCTCCCAGTTGGGGTCAGTCATATCCGCTACCAGCACATCCCCTGGCTGTACCAGATGCATTTGGGCAGGATCCTTGACCACACGCACAACGCCAGAACCGATTTTTTGCCCAATGGCGCGGCCACTGGTAAGCACTTTGCCATGCTGCTTGAGCTTGTATTTTTCAATCACCGAAGCATGGTCATCCTGCGATTTCACAGTCTCTGGACGCGCCTGCAAGATATACAGCTTGCCATCCTGACCATCCTTGCCCCATTCGATATCCATCGGCATCTGGTAGTGCGCTTCAATGATCATGGCATAACGCGCCAACTCAAGAATATCTTCATCGGTTAGCGAGAAAGCATTCCGGTCATTTTCCGGCACATCGATTGTTTCCGTACTGCGCCCGGCCTGCCGCGATTCGGTAAAAATCATCTTGATCAACTTGCTGCCCATATTTCGCCGAATGATGGAAGGCTTGCCCAGCGCCAACGTGGCTTTATGGACATAAAACTCATCCGGGTTTACCGCCCCTTGCACCACGGTTTCGCCCAGGCCATAACTTGACGTGATAAAAACGACTTTATCGAAGCCTGATTCTGTATCCATCGTAAACATCACGCCGGAAGCGCCAGTGTCTGAACGCACCATGCGCTGCACACCCGCTGACAAGGACACCTCGGCATGCGCAAAACCCTTATGCACGCGATAAGCAATCGCGCGATCGTTGTAGAGCGAGGCAAAAACCTCTTTGATGGCATGCAAAATATTGTCATAGCCATGGATATTCAAAAAACTTTCCTGCTGGCCGGCAAATGAAGCATCTGGCAAATCCTCTGCCGTTGCGGAAGAACGCACGGCAAAGCTGGCTTCAGCACCACTTGACGCAATGAGGAGCTCATATTCTTGCTTAATTTCATCTTCCAGCTTGGGCGGAAACGGGGTATCCACAACCCATTGACGAATCTGCGCACCCACTTTTGCAAGTTTTTCAACATCATCCACGTTCAATGCATCCAGCGCGGCATTGATGCGATCAGCCAGCCCTTGATAGGCGAGAAACTCGCGGTATGCCAATGCCGTGGTGGCAAACCCACCTGGCACGCGCACTTGCGATGCCGCCAGTTGACTGATCATCTCCCCCAGGGATGCATTTTTTCCGCCAACATCTCCCACATCCGTCATGCGTAAATGTTCAAACCCAATTGCGTAGCGATGTGTGAAAGGTGTAGATGAAGACATACAAGTTCCTTCTGTTAACATGGAGGGAAAGCCGCTATTTTATAGCCATTTACCTGCCTTCTACCTTCCTGAGAGATTATTCATGACCCTTCCCACGCCCATGTCTGCCCGGCATACCATATTTTTTGTCTCCGATGGCACAGGTATTACGGCCGAAACGCTGGGGCACAGTTTGCTTTCTCAATTTGAAGACATCCAAACAGCTCAAGTGCGCATGCCCTTTATTGACTCGGTTGCCAAGGCAACGGACTGTGTCGCCAGAATCAATGCCGCAGGAATGAAGGATGGCAATCGAGCCATCGTGATTTCAACTCTGGTGAATCCGGAAACCGTGACGGTGCTGCTCCAGGCCAATGCCTTGATTCTCGATTTTTTCGGCGCCTTTATCTCGCCACTGGAAGCCGAGTTTGGCATGAAGTCCAGCCACACCATTGGGCGTAGTCATAGCCTGGTGAATTCATCAGAATACGTGGCGCGTATGGATGCGATCAATTTCACACTGGCCCATGACGACGGTGTATCCAGCACTGAGCTGGATAAATCAGATGTCATCCTCGTCGGCGTCTCGCGCAGTGGCAAAACGCCAACCAGCCTGTATCTGGCAATCCAGTTTGGTATCAAGGTCGCCAACTATCCTTTGATTCCGGAAGATTTTGAACGCAACAAACTCCCCGATGGGCTCACCAAACATCGGCACAAGCTGTTTGGGTTAACCATCAACCCTGATCGACTCTCTGCCATCCGTCAGGAACGCCGCCCTGAGAGCACCTACGCATCCCTCGAAAACTGTCGCTGGGAAATTGACCAAGCGCAAAAGATGATGCGCCGCGAAGGAATTGAGTGGCTTGAATCAACCACTAAATCCATTGAGGAAATTGGCGCGACCCTGCTGCAAACCTTGAAAATTGATCGACGCACATGCTAAGCCCCACCCCTCTTTGAGCACTTGCCCCAGGATCTTGCCGTGACCTCCACACGTTTGCGCAACACCTTCCGCCTGCTCTTGGCCTTCTCGCTCTTTGCAGCGAACTGCCAAGCCTTTGGCGCTTCGCAGTTTCCTGTGGCCGCAGAAAACGGCATGGTCGTCACGGCGCAACACCTGGCAACTAAAGTGGGCGTAGATATCTTGAAAAAGGGCGGCAATGCCATTGATGCGGCTGTCGCCGTAGGTTATGCCCTCGCCGTGGTCTACCCTGCGGCCGGAAATCTGGGCGGCGGCGGATTCATGACCATACAACTCGCCGATGGGCGAAAAACCTTTCTAGACTTCCGCGAGAAAGCGCCTTTGGCTGCAACCTCCTCCATGTATCTCGACGCGAACGGCAATGTCATCAAAAATCTGAGCACCCACGGTTATCTTGCCGCAGGCGTCCCCGGCACCGTCGCCGGACTGGAATTAGCTCGCATCCGCTACGGCACGCTGCCGCGTCACCAACTTGTCGCCCCGGCCATTGGGCTTGCCAAAAAAGGCTTTGTGCTTGATGAGGGTGACGTGGACATGCTGACTCAGGCGACAGACCGCTTGCAACAAGACGCACCCAGCGCCGCTATTTTTCTGCGCCATGGCCAGCCATTGACTGTAGGCGAACGACTGGTGCAAAAAGATTTGGCTCGCTCACTGAGCCTCATCAGTCGTGACGGATTAAAGGCGTTTTACAACGGCCCTATCAGCGAGGCCATCATTGCTGCGAGTCAGAAAGGTCATGGAATTTTGAGCAAATCTGATTTTGCAAATTACCAAGCGCGCGAACTCGCTCCGATCGAGTGCGACTATCGTGGTTATCACATCGTCTCGGCACCACCGCCAAGTTCGGGGGGCGTAGTCGTCTGCGAAATCCTCAACATCCTCGAAGGCTACCCGTTAAAAGAACTAGGCTACCTTTCTGCGCAAGCCGTACATTATCAAATCGAAGCCATGCGCCATGCATATGCCGACCGCAACAACTATCTCGGCGACCCCAGCTTTGTAAGCAATCCAGTCACACAGTTACTTGACAAAGCTTACGCAGCAAACATCCGCGCGGCAATTAATCCCTCAAAAGCAGGAATTTCACTGGAAATCAAGCCCGGCACATCGCCCCACGACACCCCAACCGAAGGCACTAACACCACACACTATTCGATTGTGGATCACGCAGGTAATGCTGTCTCCGTCACCTACACGCTTAATGGCTGGTTTGGCGCTGGCGTCACAGCCAAAGGCACGGGAATTTTGCTCAATAACGAGATGGATGATTTCACCGTTAAACCGGGTACGCCCAACCTGTTTGGCCTGGTGCAAGGTAGCAAAAATGCCATTGCACCCGGCAAGCGACCCTTAAGCTCAATGAGCCCGACCATCGTGTCGCGCAACGGCAAACCCGTCATGGTAATCGGCACACCAGGCGGCAGCCGCATTATTACCGTGGTAGTGCATTCGATTATCAATGTCATCGACTACGGCATGAACATTCAGGAAGCCGTCGATGCCCCGCGTTTCCACCAGCAATGGCTGCCGGATGTCACCGAAGTTGAAACTTTGGCGCTCAGCCCCGACACAAAAAAGCTGCTGATCGACAAGGGCCACAAGTTAGGCAGCCCCCAACCCGCCAATCATGCGGCGGGCATCTTGATTGGCGCGCCCACGCTCGGCGGCAAACCACGTGGCAACAACCGCTATTACGGCGCCATTGATCCGCGACGCACAACAGGGCTGGCCGCAGGATATTGAGACAATAAAAAGTCGGTGCTGGCAATACGGCGTAAAACGCAAAATCCTGGCAATCCAGACTTGTTCTCATGTCGAATGAAATTGCCAAACCCTTGGCGATAACCATTCGCAAAAATCGGGGTAATGTGTTTTGATTCCATATAAAAAGAACAGGCCGCTTGTGAAGACACAAGCGGCCTAGTTTGACTACAGGTAATACGTGAGATAAAGCTTATTGGCGTGAACGAATATATTCAATCGTGTAGACGCTCGCGGGTACAGCATCCAGAGAGGTCATGCGGAAGTTCAAGGTTGTACATTGGTTAGCCTGAAGGTCAATCATTGAGTCAGCATCCCACACCCATACGCCTTTTTTCGCTACGGCAGGCAACTGGCCAGAAGGATGGCCGATACCCTGCACCCAAAGCTTCCACAACTCACCCTTGCGGTCATACACCTCACTGAGCGCCACGTGGAATGATTCGGCATCAAGATACATAGTGCGTTTAGATACAGGGTGATCAGCACGTTTGGGTGTCATTTCAACGATGTAAACCTTACGCAAACTCCACGGCACATCAGCCCAGCATTGTCCTTTGCCTTTAAATGCTGTCGGACGCCAGTCAGCCGTTTTATAGTCATCCCGCAATTTGGCCTCTTTATGCGAATAGTAAGCCATCAGCAGATTTTTTGTGCCGAGATACTTCCAAGTGAAATCGTTTAGTTTGCCATTGAAACCACGGAACTCTTCGATCATCACGTTCGAACCCAGGAACGGATCCGTTGTTGCAGAAGTGGACAAGCGACGTGCTCGACGTTGAAAGCCGAGGTAAAGCTGTCCATCATCATCCCGCGAACTATCCACACGGCGCTTGAGCAACAAACCCGTGCCTTTCAAATCCTGAGGGGATTTAACCGTGATCATGTCCATGTTGAAGAACTCTTCAGAACCCGACATATGCTCAGGCTTGTTCATTGTTCTAAAGCCGGTGTTCGAGATAAATGAGGGATCCAAATCAATAGTTCGATTAATCTTGCCCGTGTTCCCGTCGCGATACTCCCAAACAAAGGGACCGACAGAAATATCATCAGGAATTTCAAGGCCATAGCGCGCATTCCAAGCCAGCTTCTCGCCCGCATTAGGGTCACTTGCTGATGGCTCATAGGGAAAAGGCATACCCCCTTGATAACCCATGATTTTACCCTTACCAAACTCCACCCTGGCTGATGCTGCGGATTTTTTCGACGCAGCAACGAATACTACTGGTGGTGGTGCTGAGAGCTGTTTACCAATACTGATGGTGGTATTTCCAGCCTTAACCTGATCGTAAATCCTTGGCGCTAATATAGATTTAAACTGATCAGCATTGTTTTTGTCAATCACAACACCTTCTTTAACACCTGATGCTGAAGGAAAACCCTTGGCATACGGATTCATAAAAGCATCAATTTCTGCTTCAGTTGCTGCTATGGCAGCGCCCATTAAACCCATAGCCAAACTGGCAATGAATGCTTTGCTTACGCTATTCACTTTCAAAAAACTTCTCCTTATTTTAGATAACTATCCACCTAACTCAATCAAGCGTTGTCCATCGACTGTTACTAGATTACAAGAAGGCTCAAGGGAGTTTATTTGATCTAAATCAAGGAATGTTGCATTGCAAAAAATAGCTTTCATTTTTCCTTTGAATAATGCTGATAGGATCATCTAAAAAATCAAAGGATGAATTGCAGAGGGCAATTGATTTGCTTATCGTCTAAAATGAAACATATAGCGAAGTTTGTCTAAGGAAACACTGAATAAGTCCCACGCACTGTGAACGATTTCTTTGTGCTGCTGTCAGACGAAGAGAACCGAACACAAGGGGAACCACGATGAAACAAACGACACTGGCGGTATCGGGATTTGAGAAGCACGGACGTTCGACGCGCAAGGCCGAGTTTTTGGCGCGGATGGAATTGCTGATGCCGTGGGCCGAGTTCTGCGCTTTGATCGAACCGCATTACCCCAAGGCCGGGAATGGTCGGCCACCGATTGGGTTGGAGCGGATGCTGCGCATGTACTGCATCGCCAACTGGTTCAACCTCGCGGATGAAGCCTGTGAGGATGCACTCTACGATGTCGCCGTGTTTCGCGAGTTCTGCGGCTTTGATCTGGGAGAGGAACGGGTGGCCGATGCCGGGACACTGCTTAACTTCCGTCACCTGCTCGAAGCCCACAACCTGGGTGCCGCGCTGTTCGCTCAAGTGGGCGATCTGCTCCAGGCCAATGGGATGAAGCTCTCCAACGGCACGATTGTCGATGCCAGCCTGATTGCAGAGCCGCCCTCGGTCAAGAACCAGGACAAGGCCCGAGACCCCGAGATGCATCAAGTCAAGAAGGGCAACCAGTGGCACTTCGGGATGAAGCTCCACATTGGCGTGGATAGCGCCAGTGGCTTGATCCATAGTGCCAGCGTCACCGCTGCGAATGTGCATGACAGCCACGAAGTGCCGAACCTGTTGCATGGAAACGAAACCCGTCTTTATGGCGACAGCGCCTACCGGGGTCAAGCGCAGCGAGAACGGCTCAGGGAGGTTGCCCCCAAAGCGCACGACTTCACCAATCGTCGCGCCTATCGGAACAGTCCTTTGAGCGATGCCGACAAGGAAACGAACCGGCGTAAATCCGCCGTGCGTTCCAAGGTGGAACATCCGTTCCTGACGATCAAGCGTCTGTGGGGATTTACCAAGACCCGTTATCGTGGTCTGGCGAAGAATGCGAATCGGGCTTTTGCGATGCTGGCAATGTTGAACATCAATAAATGGGGACGCCCGCTGGCGGAAGAGGTGCGCCCGGTATGAGCAGGATCTGGGGAAATCCCCCGTTGCCTGCCTCGAATGAGGCGATCTATCCAATGAAAACTCCATTCACGTCCCGGTTTCTCAATTCAATCTTGCCGTCGCGCTTCGCGAAGGCTTATTAAGCGTTTCCCTAAGGCATTAGGTCTCGTCTCCAGATGCCCATGCACGTATCCGGAGAAAATAATTAATACTAGCCAATCCCTCACAACGACCATAACCCAAGAAGCGATTGCACTCGCTAAAAAGAATATCGCCGACATACTGTTATTAGCTGTTGAGCATAAATATCCACAATCAGCGTTGGTAGTCGCTGATTCGCAATGTGATCTGGCGGTGGCCTTGACGAAGGCTTACCGGAAATGCCTTCCCAGCGCCCAATATATCAACTTTGATACTTCCTCTCAGGAAGCGATTTTTGCGGCAATTAATCTGTTATCACCTGGCGATCTCGTGGTCTTGATTCAATCCACCAGCTTTCGCCTGGAGGCCTACCGCATTCGCATTGAATTGTTCAATCGTTCATTAAAAGTCATTGAGCATCCACACCTCTCGCGCATGCAGGGAACGGAGACTCTCCGCTACATTGAAGCACTCGCCTACGACGCTGCATATTACCGCGACGTAGGTCATGCACTTAAAGCTCGAATTGATTGTGCAACATCGGGCATGATAGACAGTGGCGGTGATCGCTTGAGTTTTGCGGCACCATTTGAACCCGCCAAGCTCAACATAGGCGATTACCGTGCCATGAAAAACGTGGGCGGGCAGTTCCCCATTGGCGAGGTATTTACAGAATCGCAAGATTTGGAAGCCGTCAATGGCCGCGTGCGCATTTTTATTTTTGGCGACACGTCATTCGCGGTCAATAAACCAGAAAAACCCATCACGCTGGCGATCACCAAGGGGCGGGTTACCGAGGTTTTCGACTCCACACCGGAATTCGACCAGGTGCTCGCCAATATCCGTGCCGATGAGGGTGAAATCTGGGTACGCGAGCTGGGCTTTGGTATGAACCGTGCACTCACTCAGGATAAAACGGTAAGCGATATTGGCACTTATGAACGCATGTGCGGCATCCATTTGTCGCTCGGCGCCAAACACGGGCTTTACAACAAACCTCAAATCCGCCGCGCCACTGCGAGATATCATGTGGATGTATTTGCCATCACCGAAACGGTTTATCTTGACGATCATGTGGTCTACCAAAACGGTGCCTGGCAGCCGTTTTAGCTGAAAAGTCGGCGCTGGTGATACGCCGCGAAGCCCATACTTCCGGGGTGCTGCGGCCAAGGATTATTACGATGGTTGTTGCCGCTGACGTACCGCTTCAAACAAGCACACCGCCACCGCTGCCGCGACATTGAGCGATTCGCTCGTGGCAGCCAGCGGAATCGTGGCGCGCTGTTGCGCAACGGCAATGAATTCTGCCGACAGCCCTGCGCCTTCGTTGCCGAATAGCCAGACAATCGGTTGGCGCATATCAAGTGCATACAAACTGGCACCATCACGAGCCACGGTCGCTACAGAGATGCCGCTGCAGGTAGTCAGTGTCGCGGCCAAATCTGCCTGTTCACGTATTCGCAAATTGAAATGTGCGCCCTGCCCAGCACGCAGCACACGTGGCGTCCATGCACCTGCACAGCCAGGGCCGAGCACGATGTCACGCACGCTAGCTGCCGCTGCGGTGCGCAGGATGGCACCGACGTTGCCGGCATCTTGTATCGCATCCAGCAGCACTGCATCTCCTGCGACAGCACCTTGCGGGGTTGGGGGAATAGCAATGACAGCGGCAATGCCGGTGGGCGTGGCAACTCCGGAAATTTCACGGAACAGAGCATCGCTTAACAGCAGGCATTCAATATTTTCGGCATGAGTGAGCAGTGCCACAATCTGCGGATTTTTCTGCCCGCTTTCGCTAACCAGTAATTGCTGCACTGTAATGCCATGCGCGAAGCAGTCGGCCACCAGATGAATGCCATCGGCCAGCGTGCGCCCTTCGCGGCGCGGTGCGCGCGGGTCACTCGCCAGCGCACTGAGCGCTTTGAATGCGGAGTTAGCGCGCGAGGTAATGAGCCGCAAGGTATTCATGCCCTTTATTTAGTTGCTGCGCGGCACACCAAAACGATCCGCATCGCGTTCATGGTTTATTCAGCAAAGCGCGCACCGGCGCAAAACTTTTCCGATGAAAATAAGCCGGGCCATACATCTCTAGGGCCGCCCGATGTGCTGCAGTGTCATAACCCTTGTGCCGATCAAGCGCATAGTGCGGATACTCGGCATGAATACGCAGCATTTCCGCATCGCGCGTGGTTTTGGCGAGTATTGATGCCGCCGAGATGGCGGGTTCCAGCGCATCGCCGCCAATGATGGCACGCGATGGTATAGCGAGTTGAGGGCAGCGATTACCGTCAATCAACGCGTGTGTCGGTTGTAGCGGCAAGGCCTCAACAGCGCGGCGCATGGCGAGCAGCGTGGCTTGCAGAATGTTGATCTGATCGATTTCTTCCACTGTCGCGAAAGCAATGCCAAAGGCAAGTGCTTTTTCGCGAATTTCCAGTGCCAGGCGCTCGCGTTTTTTCTCGCTCAATTTCTTCGAATCATCCAGGCCGTCAATCGGCCGCGCCGGATCGAGAATCACAGCTGCCGCATACACGGGGCCTGCCAACGGGCCGCGGCCCGCTTCATCTACACCACAGATGCGTTGCATCACCGAGAGCTGAGCCGTCCGGATTTTCTCGCTCATGCCATTTGCGGTTTTTTTTGCAGATACGGCAGAATGGCAGTGGCTGCTTTTTGTGCTGTGTTTTGTCGTAGTTGAATATGAATGTCCGCAAACACACGCTGCATCGCCATTTGCGTTTTTTGGTCGGCCAGCAAATTGCCCACGGCTTGGGCCAGATTTTCTGGCGTAGCATCATCCTGCAAAAATTCTGGCACAACAAAGCGGCCGGCCAAAATGTTAGGCAAACCAATCCATGGTTGGTAACCCATATGGCGCATGATGCGCCATGACCACGGCGATATTTTGTAAGTAATCACCATGGGACGGCCAACCAGTGCGGCCTCCAGAGTCGCTGTGCCACTGGCCACCAAAGCCACATTGCATGCAGCAAGCGCATCAAGTGACTGGCCAAACATTATTTTCAACGGCAACTCATTTGCTTTGAGTTTCCACAGAGCGTTTTCAAATTGTACTCGGGTCTCGCCCGAGGTCATGGGCACTAAAAACAGTGCGTTGGGGTTTTGGGCATGCAGCACTTGGGCGGTGGCAATGAAGGTTTCTGCCATGTAGTGCAGCTCCGCTTGCCGACTCCCGGGGAGCATGGCGATCACTGGTTGATTCAGGGGAATATCCAAGCGTTCACGCATAGCATTGCGATTTGCCTGGAGCGGAATCACATCGGCCATGGGGTGGCCTACATAAGTGCACTTAACCGATGATTGGGCATACAGCGCTGGCTCGAATGGATATAGCGCCAGAATATGCGACATGGAATCAACGATTTTTTTCAACCGGTTTTTGCGCCAGGCCCAAATCGAAGGGCTCACAAAATGCACGGTGGGAATGCCTGCCCGCTTGAGTTTTTTTTCCAGCCACACATTGAAGTCGTAACCATCAACGCCAATAAAAATATCCGGGCGATCCTTGAGCAAAGCTTTAAGTAGTTGGCGGCGCATGCGGGCAATCTCGCGATAATTTCGCAATGCCTCGAAATAACCGCGCACGGCAAGCTTTTCAGCTGGCCAACGCGAATCAAATCCCTCACGCTGCATTTTTGGCCCGCCTATGCCATAAAAACTCACGTCGGACGATAATTGGGGCTTGAGTGCGGCAATAAGATGTGCCGCTAATTGGTCGCTGGAGGCTTCGCCAGCGACCATCGCAATGCGTGCCATCAGCGGATAATTCCTCGGCCAGGCTGGGCAAGAAAATTCGCCAGTACATCGAGCTCAGGCACCGTCAAGGCTTCTGCTGCAATCGTTGTGCTGGCTTCTTCAAATGAGAGGCCTTTTTTGTACAGGGTTTTAAAAGCACGACGAATCGCTGCAATGGCGTCGGGTGAAAATCCTCGTCGTTTCAAGCCTTCGGTATTAATACTCCGTGGCTGCGCCGGGCTACCCGCTGCCATGACATACGGCGGCATGTCCTGCAGCAAAACAGAGCTCACGGATGTCATGCCATGAGCGCCGATTCTCACGAATTGATGCACCCCGGTAAAGCCCCCCAGAATGACCCAGTCTCCCACATGCACGTGTCCTGCAAGTTGCGTGCTGTTGGCAAAAATTACATGGTTGCCGATCTGGCAATCATGTGCCACATGCACATAGGCCATGATCCAATTGTCATCGCCCATGCGCGTGACGCCCACATCCTGCGCTGTACCGCAGTTGAATGTGCAGCATTCGCGGATGGTATTGCGGGCGCCAATTTCAAGCCGCGTGGGTTCGCCCGCATATTTTTTATCTTGCGGCACCTCGCCTATCGAGCAAAACTGGAATATCCGGTTGTCTTCGCCAATCGAAGTATGCCCAGTGACGACAACATGCGGCCCAATGACAGTATTGCTGCCGATCTCGACATGCTCGCCGATGATCGAATAAGGGCCGACAGTGACGCCCTTGCCTAGCCTCGCGTTAGCATGAACAATGGCAGTCGGATGAATAGCCGTCATGCGACCGGAGGAAGAGCAAGCTCGCTGGGCTTGACCGAGCAAATCAAATCGGCTTCGGCAACAGTAATACCATCAACCCGTGCACTCGCCGTATATTTCCATATACCGCGCTTGTTAAGCACCAGCTTGACGTCAATCCACAGTTGATCGCCAGGGCTAACAGGTTTTTTAAAACGCGCATTATCAATGCCAACAAAATAGTAAACCGAGTTGTCATCAGGGAGCTGGCCAAGCGTCTTGAATGACAAAATCGCCGCAGCTTGCGCCATGGCTTCAATCACCAAGACACCAGGCATGACCGGATGATGCGGATAATGACCTGGAAAGAACGGCTCGTTAATACTGACGTTTTTCAGGGCGCTAATGCGCTCACCGGGGATGACTTCCAGCACACGGTCAATCAGCAAAAACGGATAGCGATGCGGTAAATAATTCAGGACTTGATGGATGTCCATCTGGGTATCATTTAATTCGCCCGAGTTGTTTTCGTTCATGGCTTTTCCTCCCTGGCTAGAAGCCGTTGTTCAAGGGCGCGAATTTTATCGGCCATTGCATCAAGATGGCGCAGATGCGAAAAATTTCTTAGCCAGTCAGCGTGGGCAAGAAACGGGGAAGATCCACTATAGGTGCCGGCACGCGTGATTGATTTGGTAACCAAAGTACCCGTGGTCACCACCACATCATCAGCGAGTGTCAAATGGCCCTGTATCATGGCAGCACCGCCGATACTACACCGCGCGCCAATATTGGCGCTGCCAGCAATACCCACACAGCCTGCAATGGCCGTGTTTGTACCAATCTTCACGTTATGCCCAATCTGAATCTGGTTATCCAGCTTGACACCATTGCCGACGGTAGTATCGCCTAGGGCACCGCGATCGATTGTGGTGTTCGCACCAATTTCAACATCGTCACCGATCACAACACGTCCGTTTTGCGGAATTTTCACCCAGGCACCTTCAGGTTCTCTGGCAAAACCAAATCCATCCGCACCAATGACTACCCCCGAATGAACAATACATCGCGCGCCAATTTCGCATCCAGCATAAATAGTCACGTGTGGCGCCAAGCGCGTTGCAGATTCAATGACAACGTGTTCACCAATGCTGCAATTCGCGCCGATTACAACATGTTCGCCAATCTGGGCACCGGTGCCTATTGTCACATGCGGACCGATAGAGGCAGAGGCAGCTACCTGACCTTCAATGACTGCGCTAGGGTGAATTCCGGGAATGACTTTGGATGGAGGTGACAACCACTGGGCGACGCGGGCGTAATACAAATAGGGTTGTGGCGTGACAATGGCGGCAAATCCGGTGACAGATGCGTTTGAATTTATAAAATCTGGGTCTATCGCATCGGCTGGCCGCGCCATGATTACGGCCGATGCACGCGTATGCGCCAATAGCGCACGATATTTTGGATTCGATAAAAAAGACAAGTCGCCAGGGCCAGCGGTTTCCAGCGGCGCAACACGCTCAATGGATATATTGGACAAATCGAATGAATTTGCCGTATCACCAGCACCGACTATTTCGCCCCCAAGACGAGCGACAATCTCACCCAATCGCAACACCGCAGTCAAACCAATCTACTTCGTGCCATCGCCCAGCGCTTTAATCACCTTGTCGGTAATGTCGATGCGCTGGTTGAAATAGACAGCTTCTTGCAGAATGATGTCAAATTTTTCAGCGTCAGCAATCTGTTTAATCACTTTGTTTATCCGCTCAAAAATGGCCGCCATTTCATCATTTTGACGCTGGCTGAGATCTTCACGAAACTCACGTTGCTTACGCTGAAGATCACGGGTCAAATCCGCCAACTCACGTTCTTTGGCACGCCGGTCGGTCTCCGTCAAAGTGGGTGAATTTTTATCGAATGATTCCTGTAGCGTCTGCAGCTGCTTCACCATGCGCTGCAGTTCTTGATCACGCTTCTCGAAATCTTTTTCTATTCTTTTTTTCGCTTTGGCAGCCTGTGGCGACTCTGCCAAAATTCGTTGATTATTTATAAAACCAATTTTAGTTTCGGCGTGTGCCGCACCACACAACATGAGCAACGCAATGCTAGTAATCGCAATATTTTTTAGCATGACAGTCTCGAAAAGTCGTTTTTAGAAAGTGGAGCCTAACTGAAACTGGAAAGACTGAACTTTGTCTTCCGGTTTTTTGTTAAGCGGTTTAGCAAAAGAAAATTTAAGTGGCCCAACAGGTGAGTTCCATGAAGCAGAAAGCCCGGTACTAGCCCGAAAATTACTCGTAGAAAGTTTTTCACCTTCACCAAACACCCCGCCCGCATCAAAGAAAGCACTGAAGCGGAACGAGCGATCCTGCTTGGCCCCTGGCAGACCAAATAATAGCTCGGTACTACCCGTCACGCGCTTGGTGCCACCTAAAAAGTCGCCCGTCAGTACATCCCTCGGCCCCAAACTGTTGGATTCAAATCCGCGTACAGAGCCAATACCACCCGCATAGAAGTTTTTAAAGAAAGGCACTTCTTTGTCGCCATAAGCCCGAGCCACGCCGAGCTCACCCGTCAAGGCCAAGGTAAAGATGTCATTTAAACGAGAGAAGCGCTGGTGTTTATATGTACCACGCATAAAAGTGGCAGTGCTACCGGGTAACGCAACTTCGAGGCTAACGCTATTTAACGTGCCTTTAGTCGGGTATAGCAAGCTGTCACGTTCGTCTTTCTGCCAACCTACAGTGCCGGATAAGGTATTGCTTGACGAGCCAAATTTATTGACGTAATCAATATACCGCTGCGCCGAAAAAGTCCCTATTTTTAAATTTGTATGGTCAACAGATAAGCCAAGAAAAAGATAGTTATCCTCGCCAATCGGCACCCCATAGCGCACACCACCACCGGTTGAATCTGCTGTAAAACTACTGACTGACAATGAAGATGTGTCTGTTCGGCGAGTATAAATATCAAAGCCCCGGCTAACACCATCGACCGTGTAATAAGGGTCAGTATGCGACAAAGACAACACGCGGTTAGATTTACTGGTACTTATTTGTACACCAATATGCTTACCACTGCCAAAAACGTTTTCCTGCTGCACGGCTCCCGATAAAGTCAATTTTTCAGAACTGGAAAAACCTGCACCCAGTGAAATATTACCCGTGGGCTTTTCTTTGACTTTCAAATCCACATCAATTTGATCTGTTGCTCCAGCAACGGCAGGAGTTTCCATGGTGACATTTTCAAAATATCCCAAACGATCTACGCGATCGCGTGATTTTTTGATACGTTCGCCGTTATACCAGGCGGACTCCATCTGACGAACTTCACGGCGAATAACTTCATCGCGAGTGCGTGTGTTTCCCACGACATTAATGTGCCGCACATAGACTCGCCGACCGGGGTCGACCATCAACGTAAAAGCGACCTGACGTTTTTCTTTATCAAGCTCAGGTGCTGCATTCACATTGGCAAATGCGTAACCATCGTCTCCTAAACGATCGCTTATCGCTTTTGTTGTTTCAGTCATTGATTCGCGCGAAAAAACATCACCAGGTTTCATCTTCACCAACTTCAGCAACTCCGTCTCAGGCAACAGAAGATTGCCCGCCAGCTTAACGCTTGAAATAGTGTACTTTTCACCTTCGCTGATGTTGATAGTAATGTAAATATCTTGTTTGTCAGCAGAAATAGAGACCTGGGTAGATTCGACATTGAACTCGAGGTAACCCTGATTCATGTAATAAGAGCGCAGCGTTTCCAGATCACCTGAAAGCTTTTGTTTTGAGTACTGATCGTTTTTCGTGTACCACGTCATCCAACCCGACGTGCTAAGGGCCATCAACTTGAGCAGATTGCTATCTTTATAAGCTTTTGCGCCGACGATATTGATTTGCTTGATTTTGGCAACTTCACCTTCATTGACAAGAAACTTGATTGCCACACGATTACGTTCGAGTGGGGTGACTGTCACTTTGATATCGACTGCATAGCGGCCTTGCGAAAGAAATTGACGCTTGAGTTCTTGCTCGGCGCGCTCCACCATCGCACGGTCAAAAATACGCGATTCAGCAAGCCCGATATCACGCAAACCTTTCTTAAGATCTTCGGCCTTGAAGGACTTCAGCCCAACAAAATCAAGTGTTGCAATGGCTGGGCGTTCTTCGAGCACGACCACCAGAATCTGGCCATCAATTTCAAGCCGGACATCCTTAAAAAATCCGGTGGCGAACAACGCTTTGATGGCGCTGGCAGCTTTTTCATCATTAATCGTGTCGCCAATCTTGACGGGCAAATACGAGAACACAGTACCTGCCTCTGTGCGTTGAATGCCTTCAACGCGAATATCTTTGATTTGGAATGGCTCAAACGCAAAAACCGCACGCGCCAGCAAAGCCGAAACTAAACCAGCAAGTAATTTTTTATTCATTGTTATTCGTTCGATAAAAACACAGATTAGCTAGAAAGTAGCCGAAAAATCAACTGGAAAAAAGACGATTAAAATCGTTATAAAAAGCAAATACCATGAGCAGTGCCAGCAGGGCAAAACCTATCTGTTGTCCAATCGCCAAAACTCGATCAGAAAGCGGCTTTCCCTTGATGAATTCTGCAAGATAATACATTAAATGACCCCCATCCAGAACCGGAATAGGCAGCAAATTAAGCACACCGAGGCTGATACTGATCAACGCAATAAAGCTAAGGTAATAGCTCAGTCCAAGACGCGCTGTTTGGCCTGCGTAATCAGCAATGGTGACGGGACCGGAAAGATTTTTCCAGGACAACTCTCCCGTGATCATGCGCCCCATCATGCGCAAACTGATAATCGCGGTATCCCATGTTTTAACCACCGCGCGAGTCGCGGCTTCCCAGGGGTTATAACGAACCAGCGTGGTCATTTCAGTCATCAATGACACATCTTCCTTGACAGCTATCCCTAGTCTGCCAACACGCGCTTCACCCGCACTGTTCAGCTGAGGGGTTGCCGTCAGATTCATCTGCTGCCCGGTCCGCTCAATAGTAAAAACTAACGGACGCCCAGCAGCATTGCGTGTGATAGCGCCAATGTCAGCCCACTCGGAAATTTTTGTGCCATCAATTTCCAATACTCGATCATCCGCGCGAAAGCCAGCAATGGCAGCGGCAGAGGCTGGCATAATCTGTCCGACAATCGCAGGCAAAGGCGGCCTGTAGAGCAATAAACCCAGCGGGGTCAATGGATCTTTTTCAATCTCGGCCATTGAAAACCGCAGATTATCAAGGTGATAACTCGCTGAGAACCCCTCGCTTGTCGTACCATCCAGCTTCAGCGCCGCCACATTCATCGTCTGACGCATCACTTCCCAGCGTAAATCCTGCCAGCTGGCTATGGATTTTTCATTCACGGCACGCACGGTAAAGCCCGCTTCAATTCCGGCAACTGCTGCAGGGCTTCCCTGTGGGGGAACACCCAGACGCGGCTTCAATTCGATCATGCCCGCCATGAACACGAGCCAGTAAAGAAAAATGGCCAACAGCAAATTGGCTACAGGTCCGGCAACAACAATAAAAGCACGGCGACCAACCGTTTGCTGGTTAAAAGCGCGTGACAGCTCGCTAGCAGCGACATCACCCTCACGCTCATCGAGCATCTTGACATAGCCACCCAAGGGCAACAGCCCAATAGCCCATTCCGTTTGATCGCTACCGAAACGACGTGACCACATGATCGGCCCAAAGCCGATCGCAAACCGTAAGACCTTGACACCGCATCGACGTGCCGCAAAATAATGGCCCAACTCATGAATCAAGACCAACAGGCCTAGTGCCAAGAGAAAAGCGCCTGCATAGAGTGCGATCATTTGAAAATTCACTAGCTACTCCTCATTGTAGGTAAGCAGGCAAAGCACGTTTAGCTGCAACTCGCCCCTGGTGATCAGCCGCCATAACCATATCTATCGACGTCACGACGCTGAGCGGTACAGCTTCTAGCGCTTCTGCAATCACTGAGGCAATTTTAAGAAAAGGTAAATGTCCCGCCAAAAATTCGCTCACCGCGACTTCATTTGCTGCATTCAACACAGCTGGCGCATTCCCGCCCACCCGCAAAGCCTGATATGCCAAGCCAAGGCAAGGAAAACGCGCCAGATCCGGACGCTCGAACGTCAGCTGCCCTATGGCAAACAAATCGAGTTTTTGTACACCAGAATCAATGCGTTGCGGCCAAGCCAGGGCATGTGCAATCGGAGTTCGCATATCCGGATTACCCAGTTGAGCGAGCACAGAGCCATCGGCATATTCAACCAGCGAATGAATAACGCTTTGTGGGTGAATCACTACTTCAATATGATCAGCTGGTGCGTTAAACAACCAATGCGCCTCGATGACTTCAAGCCCCTTGTTCATCATGGTTGCTGAATCAACGGAAATTTTTCTTCCCATGACCCATTTGGGATGGGCTACCGCTTGCTCCGGAGTCACACTCGATAGTGCTTCTATCTTGATATCTCGAAATGGTCCTCCTGAGGCGGTGAGCAAAATACGGCTGATTCCAGCAGGAGAGAAATCTCCTGCATAGCCTGCGGGCATGGATTGAAATATTGCATTGTGTTCACTGTCGATTGGCAACAAGCACGCGCCAGATTGACGCACTTCCGCCATGAAAATATCACCCGCCATGACCAATGCTTCTTTATTGGCCAGCAAAACACGTTTGCCCGCGCTCACCGCAGCCAGCGTCGGCATAAGACCTGCTGCACCGACAATAGCCGCCATGACCGCATCCACTTCAGACAAGCTGGCAATATGCGTCAGCGCGTCAGCGCCATACAAAACCTGGGTGTTAGAGTCACCGGCTGAAAGCAGATGTGTCAGCTGTTGTGCAGCTGTCGCACTGCCAGTCACTGCATAAGCAGGTTTGAATTGACGGCACTGCTCGGCAAGCAGTTCAATGCGGGTATGGCCGCTAAGTGCAACGACCTTATATCGATCTGGATGACGCGCGACAACATCCAGCGTGCTTACGCCAATAGAGCCGGTTGCACCGAGAATAGTCAGATTCATCATACGAAAAAATAGAGCACGAATGCAGCCAGCGGCAAGGTGGACGTCAAGCTGTCGATGCGATCCAATATGCCTCCATGGCCAGGCAGCAACCTACTGCTATCCTTTATCCCCACTTGGCGTTTTAATAATGACTCGAATAAGTCACCCACCACACTGACTGCTGTCAGCAGCAGTAAAATCAACGCCCACAGACCCCAGTGCAAGGTGTTCGTTGCAGGGAAATAAACCAGCAAAAATACACTATAGACCGCTACCCCCAACACCGCCCCGGCAACGCCTTCCCAGGTTTTACCCGGACTTATGGTGGGAGCCAATTTATGTCGGCCAAACGCACGGCCTGTGAAATAAGCCCCGATATCAGCCACCCAAACAATTGCCATCGTTGCCAGTAACACCCACGGACCGGCAGTGTATAAAAACACCATGGCAGCCCATGTAGGCAGAATTACCAGAACACCCATGAGATAGCCAAAAAAGTCATTCCCGCCAAGTGTCCATTTTCGCCATAGCCAAAAGGGCACAATCGTTAGCCAGAACACCACAGAAATAGTCAACAAAATGGGGGTCAATGTTGCGGAAAGAATATGCACTTGCCAGCAGAACAGCAATAAAACAAAGGCATACATGATGCGTGCTGGTTGATCTTGCCGCATCAAGCCGCCCCATTCCCAAGCGGCGCAGGCAGCAATCAGCGCAAAAGCGAACGCGGCGACACTAGCGGAAAACGTAAATAGCACCGCACCCAACCCAACTACCAGGCATAGTGCGGTAATTACGCGTTGATTAGGATTGGACATCCTGCTGGCATGCGCCCATCAATGACAAAGTCTTTGCCGATGGCAAACGCATGAGTGCTATAAAGTCGGCGCTGATAATACGGCGACCGAGCTTGTCTGATCATTTTTCTGGTCGCTTACCTGATCACCAGTTCGCCCAAAACGGCGCTCGCGCTGCTGGTAAGACTGAATCGCCTCACTTAATGCAGACTCAGTGAAGTCAGGCCACAACGTATCAGTAAAATAAAATTCACTATAGGCCAACTGCCACAGCAAAAAATTGCTGATGCGCTGCTCACCCCCCGTGCGAATGAACAAATCGGGCTCGGGCGCATATGCCATCATCAAATGAGGAATCAGATCAGCCTCGGTGTAATGTCCGATTTTTTCTGGCTGAGCCAGCGCTAACTGATTGGCCGCCTGCAAAATATCCCAGCGACCACCATAGTTAGCAGCAATCGTCAGCGTCAGACGCGTATTGTTGGCAGTCAGTGCCTCACCTTCGTGAATCAATGCTAACAATTTTGGCTCAAAGGATTGCAAGTCACCCACCACATGCAAACAAACGCCATTCGCATTGAGTTTACTAATTTCACTCTGTAGTGCGGTGAAAAAAAGATTCATCAAAAACGAAACTTCATCGGCGGGGCGACGCCAGTTTTCCGAAGAAAAAGCAAACAGGGTAAGGTATTCAATGCCTTGAGAAATGCAAGCCTTTACCATCGAACGAACCGTATCAACCCCTCGCTTATGGCCGGCTACGCGTGGCAAGAACCGTTTTTTCGCCCAACGCCCATTTCCATCCATGATCATGGCGACATGTCGTGGAATATCACTGACATTCGGTATCGTCTGGGTTGAACTCGTGAATTTTGCCATTAGAATTTCTTCGCAGTTCGGTGCAAGACAGTCACGGTGATGCGGGTCAAACCGCCATCAAATCTTTTTCTTTATCGGCTAGCAGCTTGTCCACCTCAAGTACATAACGATCAGTCAACTTCTGGATGTCGTCTTGTACGCGGCGCTCATCATCTTCGGAAATCTCTTTATTTTTTAGCGCCTCTTTGATGTGTGTATTGCCATCGCGACGCAGATTACGTATCGCGATCTTGGCATTTTCACCTTCATGCTTCACAACTTTGATCAAGTCACGGCGACGCTCTTCGGTCAAAGCCGGCATCGGCACACGAATTATATCGCCTTGCGTCGCAGGGTTTAACCCGAGATCAGCATCCCGAATGGCTTTTTCAACTTTGGGTACCATGGGTTTTTCCCATGGCTGTACACCAATGGTTCGCGCATCAAGCAGAGTGATATTCGCTACTTGGTTGATCGGCATTGGCGAACCATAATAATCAACTTGAACATGATCCAGTATGCCCGTATGCGCTCGGCCAGTGCGCACTTTCGCCAGATCAGCTTGCAGCGACTCCAAACTCTTTTGCATCTTTTGTTCGGTGATTTTTTTCAGCTCGGGGATCATCAAAAGACTCCTGAATTAAACGCCTGCAGCACGCCTGCACATGGCCTAACAAGCTTAAACGTGAACCAGTGTTCCTTCGTCTTCGCCCATCACCACACGCAAGAGCGCGCCTGATTTAAAAATTGAAAACACATTGATCGGTAATTTTTGGTCTCGACACAAGGCAAACGCAGTGGCATCCATAACGGCGAGATTGCGTTGAATCACCTCATCAAAACTGATGCGCGCAAAACGCGTTGCCGTAGCGTCTTTTTTAGGATCAGCGGTATAGATGCCATCAACCTTTGTCGCCTTCAATACGATTTCAGCAGCTATTTCCGCACCTCGCAAGGCTGCTGCAGTATCTGTTGTGAAGAAGGGGTTCCCCGTACCTGCAGAAAAAATAACCACCTTACCTTCTTCAAGATACCGAATGGCCTTGCCGCGAATATAGGGCTCAACAACCTGCTCTACATTGAGTGCAGACTGCACTCGGGCGCCAAGTCCTGCCTGACGCATGGCGTCTGACAAAGCCATCCCGTTCATCACTGTCGCCAACATGCCCATGTAATCAGCTGTGGCCCGATCCATGCCTGTAGCCACACCCGACATGCCACGGAAAATGTTTCCACCGCCAATGACCACACCAACTTCAACCCCTAGATCAACCACGCCTTTAATTTCAGCCACAATACTATTGAGCATCGGGGTATTAATGCCATAAGCATCATCCCCCATCAGTGCCTCGCCCGAGAGCTTGAGCAAAATACGGCGAAATTTTGGCGCGGCCATGTCCTATTTGTTTTCTGCAGCAGCAGCGGCTTGAGCAGCGACTTCGGCAGCAAAGTCTGTCACTTTTTTCTCGATGCCTTCACCCACCACGTACAGGGTAAAGCTGGCAACTGAAGCGGCCTTGGAATTCAAAAGCTGCTCAATGGTTTGTTTGCCATCTGCGGCTTTGACGAACATCTGGCCCAACAAAGTGACATCGCGCAAATACTTTTGCACGGTTCCTTCAGCAATTTTTTCCAGCATTGCCTCAGGCTTGCCTGATTCGCGCGCTTTTTCTATGGCAATACGACGCTCTGTTTCCAGCAATTCAGAAGAAACTCCGGAGGCATCCAGTGACTTCGGTTTAGATGCTGCAATATGCATCGCAATATCTTTAGCTAGGGACTCATCGCCACCCACCACATCCACCATGACCCCAATTTTAGAGCCGCCGTGAATATACGAAGCCAGCCGCCCTTTTGCTTCAAAACGCACAAACCGGCGCAAGCTCATGTTTTCGCCAATCTTGCCGATCAGCCCTGTGCGCAAGGATTCAACAGTGCTACCGCCTAATTCCAACGCGGATAATGCAGCAATATCAGCCGGATTTTTTGTGGCGACCAAAGCGGCGCAATCGGCAGCCAGCTTGAGAAAATCATCATTCTTGGCAACAAAATCAGTTTCCGAATTAATTTCCAGAATGCTGCCTAATTTGCCATCAGCGCTGATATGCAGGGCAACCACACCTTCGGCCGCCACACGACTTGCAGCCTTGGATGCCTTGCTACCGAGCTTGACGCGCAGAATTTCTTCAGCTTTATCCATGTCGCCAGCAGCTTCTGTTAGCGCTTTTTTGCACTCCATCATGGGCGCATCGGTCTTTTCGCGCAATTCTTTGACCATACCTGCGGTGATTTCCGCCATGCTTGACTCCAATTTCAGAAACATTACACAAAAAAGCGGCATCAAAAAACGGGGAGTGACTAAATTCTAAATGCCCTCCCCGCCATTAAGCCACGCTTGCAAATTAATCTGCAGACGCACCCTCGCCATCAACTTCAATAAACTCTTCGTCACCGGCCAACTCTTGGACGAGATCGCCCATGGCTTGATTTTGGCCTTCCAGAATAGCGTCAGCAATACCACGCGCATACAAACGAATAGCGCGTGTAGAGTCGTCATTGCCAGGAATAACGTAAGTCACACCTTCAGGCGAGTGGTTGGTATCCACCACACCAATCAAAGGAATACCGAGCTTACCGGCTTCAGTGATGGCAATTTTGTGATAACCCACATCGATGACAAAAATCGCATCAGGCAAACCGGCCATGTTTTTAATACCGCCGATGGACTTTCTGAGCTTGTCCATCTCACGTTGCAAAGTAAGGCCTTCTTTTTTAGACAATTTGGCCAAGCCACCGTCTGTTTCCAGCTGCTCTAACTCATGCAGGCGCTTGACAGACAGCTTCAAGGTTTTGAAGTTAGTCATCATGCCACCGAGCCAACGATCATCGACGTAAGGCATACCGCAACGCGTAGCCTCTTCAGCGATAATCTCGCGCGCCTGACGTTTGGTACTGACGAAAAGAATCGTGCCTTTTTTAGCGGCCAGCTTGCGGATGAAAGCAATCGCTTCGTTGTATTTAACGAAGGTCTTTTCAAGGTTAACAATATGGATTTTGTTGCGATGGCCAAAGATATAGGGGGCCATCTTGGGATTCCAGAAACGTGTTTGGTGGCCGAAGTGAACGCCGGCCTCCAACATTTGGCGCATAGTAGTGCTCATCAAGTATCTCCGATTGGGTTGAACCGCCGCCCGGCCGTGCTGCTCTGCAAGGGTTTACTCTTGCAAACGCCACCCTATCGGCGCCAGGCGTGTGGATTTCCGTCCAGGAACATCCCGGACAGGGTCGCTATTCTAGCCGCCCTGCCCCATGGGATGCAAGCGTATCCGATGGCAACCACTTTCCCCTTGGCATGGCGCTCACAGCCGAAAAGTCGGCGCTGGCGATACGCCGCGCAACTGAAACCGTGAGCTCGGTACGGTTATTGGCGGACGCTTGGTAGTGTTGCTGGATGCCATCGAGAGATTTCTCCACAAAAGTAGCTGCGCCGGTGGCTTGCCCGCAGAGAAAGTTGCTTCGTACAAATGACTGATGTGCGATGGTCCGGAGGATTAGTCAAGTTCCGGCAGGTTTCTAGGGAGTGCAGCTTGCGAACGGCTCTGCCCGTCAGCGTAGTTATGGAGTACAGAACTGTCTTGGAAAGCCCGCCTCGCAGACAGCGTGGCGTGCGAATATAGTCTTGAGCGGTTAAAATGATTCGCTTTATCATCCGCGCTGGCCTCTCATGTCCATTTCCATTAAAACACCCGACGACATCGCTCAGATGCGCGAGGTTTGCCGTCTTGCCGCCGAGGTCTTGGATTACATTGAACCCTTCGTTAAACCCGGCGTAACCACAGCCGAGTTGGATCGACTGTGCCATGACTACACCGTGAATGTACAAAACTGCATTCCCGCACCACTCAACTATGCCCCATCAGGACATACGCCTTTCCCGAAATCCATCTGCGCTTCGATCAATCATCAGGTATGTCATGGTGTGCCAAATGATCGGCCCTTGAAAAACGGGGATATTGTCAATCTGGATATCACGAACATAAAAAATGGTTGGCATGGAGACACCAGCCGCACGTTTATTGTGGGTGACGCATCGATTCTGGCCAAGCGGCTAGTCAAAGTGACTTTTGAATGCATGTGGATCGGAATTGCACAAGTTAAACCCGGTGTGCGACTAGGTGCGATTGGTGCAGCTATTCAAAAATACGCGGAAGCCGCTGGCTTTTCTGTCGTGCGCGAATTTTGCGGCCATGGCACAGGGCGCAAGTTTCATGAGGAACCCCAGGTATTGCACTATGGCAACGCCAACAGCGGGCCGATCATGGAACCAGGCATGGTCTTTACCATTGAGCCCATGATCAATGCCGGCAAAGCGGCTATTTCTGAACTCCCCGATGGCTGGTCGATTGTCACCAAAGACCGCAGCCTTTCTGCTCAATTCGAGCATACCCTGACAGTGACTGAAACAGGCGTCGAGGTATTAACCCTTTCTGCGGGCACGCCGCCGTGCCCTGAACACATCAAAATTCTCGCCTGACATGGAAGACATGCGCGCACTTGCTGCGGCAACACGGCAGCAGCTGGCAGCAGCACAGGCCCAGTTAGCGAGCATCTGGCGCCAAAACCAGCATAGCCGCGAACTGCTCGCCAACCGCGCAGCTCTGGTAGATGGCATTCTGCGCGAACTTTGGATAGCGCTTGATTTACCAACAGACATGGCGCTGGTCGCTGTCGGTGGTTATGGCCGTGGTGCACTTTACCCAGCGTCTGACGTGGATTTTCTGATTTTGCAACCCCAACCGACTGGCGATGCCACCCTGGCACCCCCTGTGGACGAAGCGGCGGCACACGAAGAAAAAATAGCTGCCCTGGTCGGCCTGCTGTGGGATATCGGGCTCGACATTGGCCACAGCGTGCGCACGGTAAGCGAATGCCTGACAGAGTCGGCACGCGACATCACCATACAAACGTCGCTACTGGAGGCACGTTATCTGATTGGTGACGCCAGCCTGTATGAAACCTTTGAGAAAAGTTTCCGCGCTGCACTCAATCCTGTCGCTTTTTTAAAGGCCAAGCAGTTAGAACAAGCCGAGCGCTACGCGCGTTATAACGACACCCCCTATAGCCTGGAACCCAATTGCAAAGAAAACCCCGGCGGGTTGCGTGACTTGCAAATCATTCACTGGGTTGCGCGTGCTGCGCAGCTAGGTGATACATGGCAGGCTTTAGCGCAGGCTGGCATTATTACCGCGATTGAAGCACGGCTGTTAGCCCGTAGCGAAAGCCGCCTGCGTGAATTACGCATTCATTTGCATTTACTAACGGGGCGCCGTGAAGATCGTCTACTGTTTGATTACCAGGAAAATCTCGCCAATACCCTGGGCATGAAAGCAACAGAAGCCAAGCGCGCTTCTGAAGTGTTGATGCAACATTATTACAAAACAGCCAAGCTAGTCACTCAGCTCAACACCCTTACCATGCAAGCCTTGGCGGATCATCTGCTGCCAGCCCAAACAGGGGCACCCATCGTCATCAATGCGCACTTTCAATCGGTGCGAGAACTACTGGATGTGCGCGAAGATGACACCTTTGAGCGTTCGCCCCGCGCTCTGCTTGAATGTTTTCTAGTGCAAATGCAGCGTGGTGAAATCAAGGGTATGACACCCCGCACCTTGCGCGCCCTGTGGCGGTCGCGTCATCGGATCAATGCCCGATTTCGCGCTGACCCAGCAAATCGCGCACTGTTTCTCAGCCTTTTTCAGCAACCGCATCTTATTCATGCTCTGCGGCGGATGAATCAATACGACATCCTTGGTCGCTACCTGCCAGCCTTTGGCCGCATCGTTGGTCAGATGCAACACGATTTGTTTCACGTCTACACGGTCGATCAACATATTTTGCAAGTCATCCGTAATCTGCGGCGTTTTACGATGCCTGAGTTTGCACACGAGTATCCGTTTTGCTCGCGACTCATGGCTGAGTTTGACCGTCACTGGCTGCTTTATTTTGCCGCCTTGTTCCATGACATCGCCAAAGGACGCGGCGGCGACCATTCCACACTCGGTGTCGCTGATGCAACCACGTTTTGTCATGACCATGGCCTTAACCAGGAAGACACTGATTTAGTGGCCTTTCTTGTTGCAGAGCACCTGACCATGTCGCAAGTCGCGCAAAAAAAAGATCTTTCAGATCCGCAGGTCATCGCAGCATTTGCCCAGCGCGTAGGCAATGGGCGGCGCCTGACCGCGCTATACCTCGTGACCGTGGCGGATGTTCGTGGCACCAGTCCCAAAGTGTGGAATAACTGGAAAGGCAAGCTGCTGGAAGACTTATATCGCATGACGGCCAAGCTACTCGCCGGTGATGCAGTACCACAGCTCGCCGGCGTCGCCGAACGCCAAGAAGATGCCCGCCGCATTCTGCGTTATTACGGCTTGCGTCACGGGGTTGAACAAGCCTTATGGGAGCAGCTCGATATCAGTTACTTCATGCGCCAGCATGCCGAAGAAATTGCCTGGCACACTCGCAATCTTTACCACTGCGTGGATACGCAAGCGCCCGTTGTTCGCGCGCATCTCAACCCCAATGGCGAGGGGTTGCAGGTCATGGTGTATTGTCCCGACCAGCCGCAACTGTTTGCCCGTTTGTGTGGATTTTTCGCGCGCCTTGGGTACAACATTCTGGATGCTCGCATCCATACCACGCGCAACGGCCACGCCTTGGACAGCTTTATTATTTTCGCCCCGGGTTTTGGGGTCGCCTATCGTGACATGATCGGCCTGATCGAACATGATCTAGTACAGCAACTGCTCACCCGGCCACCATTGCCTTCAATACCCGCAGGGCGGCTGTCGCGTCTGGTTCGTCATTTTCCGATCACCCCAGCATGTGAAATTCGCCCAGACGAGCGCGGCGAGCAATATCTGATGAACATCAGCGCAGTAGATCGCCCCGGGTTACTCTACGCCATTGCTCAAGTACTGGATGAATACCACGTCAGATTACACACGGCAAAAATCGGCACCTTGGGCGAGCGCGTTGAAGATGTATTTTTAATCAGCGGACACGCCTTAACGCAAACTGGCACACTCGTTAAACTAGAGCAAGACCTGCTTACCGCATTACAGGTGAACGACAGATCAGCCTCATAAAAAAGTCGGCGCTGGTGAGACGGCGAGAACAAAAAGATTAACGTACATATGGCTTCTGCCACACATAAAAAATGTCCATAAAATATCTATCGTTTCCGCTCATCGCCATTCTGATCTGGGCGTTCAATACAATCGTGAGCAAACTTTCTGCCGGCGCCATTGATCCAGGCGTTATTTCGTTTGACCGCTGGTTATTGGCAGGACTAGTCATGACACCCTTCATGGCGCAAAAAGTATGGGCAAACAGAGTGACGGTGCTCAGTCATCTGCCAAAGATCATCGTATTCTCATTTTTAGGCATGGTGCTATTTCAAAGTCTGGCTTACTACGCAGCAGCCAGCACGTCGGCCACCAACATGGGGCTGATTGGCTCTTTGATGCCATTAAACACCATGCTGTTCAGCACGCTCTTGCTCAAAGAACGACCAACAACTTCGCTGATTGTAGGCGCGGCATTATCCATGTTTGGCATTCTGATTCTTGTGACCAAAGGCTTGCCCTTTAATCTGATGAATCAAGGGATTGCCATCGGTGACGGATTGATGCTCATTGGCACAATTGCCTATGGTGCCTATAGCGTCCTGTTGCGCAAATGGGCTGTGCCTTTGCCCCCTTGGCAAATGCTTTACATGCAAATCATGCTGGCGGCACTCATGCTGCTACCCGTTTACCTGCTCTCGCCACATTCGCCCATCACGCCAGAGAATCTGCCGCTGGTTTTATTCGCTGGTATTTTTTCATCCATTATTGCCGGTTTTTTCTGGATGCAAGGCGTCGTTCACCTAGGTGCCAATCGGGCGATGCTCTTCATGAACCTGTTACCCGTGTTTGTCGCACTCTTCGCGGTAGTGGCATTGAATGAAAAATTGCACGCTTTCCATATCGTGGGGGGCTTGGTCACACTCTCCGGCGTCTTGCTAGCGGAGCTGTCAAAGTTACGCCGTACAACACCCACATCACCCACCAAAAGATAGGATGCAAAAAAGCCATCACTGCTTTACACAATGATGGCTTTTACAACCGTACATGAAGCAGGCGTTTAACTCGCTTCAGCAAGCCAGTCTGGCCAGCCCGCGCGACGGTTTGCTTCGCGCGCCAGCGCTCGTTCTGCTGGGCTGGCAAATTTCAAGTCCCAGTTTTTCAGACGCGGCTTGGCAATAAACTTGAACCATAGCGGTGGAATAAACGCACTGATCGCACACACAAAAATATTCGGCATTTGCGGCGCATCGGGGTGCGGGCGAAGCTCATCAAAGCGCATAAAGCCATCGCGATGATGATCAATATGATTAGTGATCTCAAAACCAACGACACGATCCCACCAGTTCAAATGATTCCATGTGTGTTGCACTTCAACGGGAGCACCAGGAACACGAATCAAGCCATAGTGCTGCAAATAATTCAGCGCTTCAAGGATAAATTTACCGACAATTTGTGTAACAAAAACCAGCGCAGCTGCCTTCCAGCCCCCGAGGAAATAAGCCCCAAAAGGAATCAACAGGGTGAGGATAACTTCCCAGATGATCATGTTTTTCATTGAGAAAAACGGCGCGCCAAGCGCATGCCTTCTTTTGCTCTCGTTCGCCCACAGCATTTGATAATTGTGCGTCGTGCAACGCCACATGAAGTGGTAAGCATTTTCTCCACGGTATGCCGTATCCCCATCGGCTGGAGTATCAAAATCCAGATGATGCACAGTGAGGTGTGGCACATCACGATTCGGATCAGCAAAAAACGCGCACATCAGCATGGCAATGCCACGTGAAAAACCATCACGACGATGCATCAGCTCGTGCGCAACCGGCACATTGGGTGCAACGGACAACCAGACCAAACCGGCAATTCCACCAATGATGGCCAAGACGGTAGGCCAACCTTCAGGAACACCAATACCGACACCGATGCGCCAAGCAAAAGCACCAAAGAGCGCAAACATAAGCACAAGATGCAGATATAGAGGAATATCTGCAATCATGGGATTGATTTTCTTGCGTTGCCTGAAGTCACGTCCTGAAAAAAGTGCCAGCACAAACAGCACAACGTAGGTACCAATACCCGCAAACATCCAGTAACCACCGACAACAAAGCCAGCGATACCAACAATGACCATAAGTGAGACGATGTAGTAACGGAGATAATCAAGCATGATGGTTTCCTTTTTTACAAAATCAGCTTACAAGCTTATAAATACACATTGAGATTTTTACTCAGCAAAACATTCTGCTTGAGAATAATCATGCGCTTGGCCAGTTTGTAGCCTTCGGCCGTTTTACGCCAGATATCTTCACGATTGCCAATCAATGTATCTTGATCTTTTTCATTGCGATTCCGATAGGCAAGAAAGTTCGAGTAAACCAGCACCTCATCTTCTTTCTCAGTCGGCACCACTTCGATATTGGTGATCATGTGGGTGTAACGCGTAGCCGGATCCTCCGACCAGGCCGTACCTGTCTCAAGGCGCCGCAAACGCTTTTTAAGGTCTTCCAGATCATCGTTATAAAACGCCATGCGGGTCAAGTCATGCACCTGCTCTGTTTTGTCACGACGATAACGGGTTTCAATACCGGGCATATGATAGTGAATATCTTCTGTCAGCATACCGACCCATTCTTTATAGCGCTCTTGATCCAACAAGCGGGCTTCACGATACAAGGTCTGTTCGATTGTTTTGATAAGTTCTAGATTCATCAGGATTCTTTCTTGGACTAGATAGACAAACAAGCATAAGGGTACTAAAAGCAAGCTGACTGTTTAACCAGCTTTAAACCCCGCTTTAGGCCCCATGGTCTCTTTCCCGTTCAAGCGTGGAGAATACTGTTCCGGCACGTCTTTCCAGCTTTCCGCATGCATCAAATCCAACCAGCGCTGATACATGTTGCGCTGGTTGGCGTCGTTATACTGGCCTTGATACACAATACCCGGCAATTCGGGATGCTCAATGCGACGACTGATCCCGCTACGATAATGCAGCTTTTCCCGACGGGTAACCACGCCACGGTTGGTTTGCGTGCAGTTTTCCCAGTTTTCGCCATCATCCATTTCAAACGCGCCGCCGGGGCCAAAGGTCTGCATCACACCCTTGGTAACATCGTCCTTGATGTCATCCGGCATGTTCTTGTTGACGATGACCCAAGTACGCAATTCAAACTGAGCGGGCCCCTTAGGCATCCACTGGCGGAAAGTTGAAATACCTGGAAGGAACGAGACATTCGGGAAAATCGACGCGGAGGCGACTGAACCAAAAATCTTCGAGCGCATTTCCCCTAGACGCTCGGCCATTTTCGGACGAATCTTGTTGTAATACTCCATCACTTTTGGCCGACCCAACAAGAACAAATCGCCGACACCTTCGGTACCAAATTCCCAACCGTGGCCATTCATACTGGCGTGGTATGAGCTCTTCATGTCGATCGGCGGGAAAGGCAGGCCATTATTCATGGCGCGCGCACCGGAGTCGTGTGTCCAGCCGGCGTGATAGGCATCCCCGATAAAGTTCTCAACGCCAAACTTCCAGTTGGCCCCGATGACGGACTTGATACAGCCGCCAATGAGTTCGGTACCGCCTTCTTCATTATCGAGCAACATATCGAGATACCAGCGGAAATCACCGAGGTAATTTTCCAGGCTGGGTGCTTCTTCATCAAACGTGGCAAAAATCAGACCCTTGTAATTTCCCACTTTGGCAACCTGCTTCAAACCCCATTGGGATTTATCAATATCACCGGCGTCATAGCAATACTCTTCATGCATACCCATGAGCGCGCCATCCGTACCAAAGCCCCAGCCATGGTAGTTGCATACAAAGCGACGAGTATTTCCGGCATCGGCAAAACTCACTTTATTGCCGCGATGCGGGCAAGAATTCAGGAAGACTTTGACGGAGTTATCTTTTTGGCGGCAAACGATCACGCCATCTTCACCCATGTAGGTAGTGAGAAAATCGCCGGGATTCGGGATTTGGGAATCATGTGCAACGAACAACCAGCAACGGGCAAAAATCTGTTCCATTTCGCGGTCGTAAATGGATTGCTCCCAGAACACACGACGATCCAGCCAACCTTCGTCTAAATTCATGTAGCTATCGTAGCGACCATTGTCCTTGAATTTTTCAATTTTCATTGCAGCATCTCCTTTTTTATGGTCATCAAAGCGACTGTTATTTCTGTTGTCTATAGACAACATCTCAAAAATAAATAATTTCTGTTTTAAAACGTGTTTTTATTATTACTGACTAAATAATGATACTTTGCTTCTTGCAAAAGATCAATCATCCTCAGCACGACACGAATGACGCGTAAGCCGGATCAGCCTGCCATGCGCGACATAGAAAATACCCAGTTGCTGCGGCAAATTCTCCCCCAAAAAGAGGTGTGAATACCTTTCCAGTTGGGTGCGAAAACGCTCGGCGTGAGTTGCAAACTGCACCTCACTCGGCTGCGGGCCAAGGTCAGCCGTTTTATAGTCAATGATCCAGCGCACACCGCTGTCAGTAAACGTGCGATCAATCACCCGTGTTTCCATCAACCCCATCGATTCTGCCGTATCCGTAGCGCCGACTTTTGAAAGGGCCAATTCAGCCGCCGCATTGTCATGTGCTGCCAGCAACCAGCGGCCCGCTTCGCTGGCTACCGCTGTACGCAGCATCGCTACCACGCGCGCCGCGCCACGACTAGCCTCGGTAGGTGCCCAACCACGGCTGGCAAGCCAGCTTTCAGCGGCAGGCTGCAAGCCGTTCAGGCGCGCCTCATTCCACACATCCACCTGGCCCGCCATTTGTTCAAGACACGCATGGGTGAGCGTGCCAAGCGCGGCAGCCAGGGCATCTGTGGTTGTTTCCTGCGCGAAGGTATCCGTGGTGTTTGGCAGCGTTAGTGGCGAAGATAGTGCAGACAATACTGGCGAATCCGCCTTAAGCAGGCGCACTGGCAGATTTTTCTGCCGAACCAGCTGCGGCACAAAGGTGGCAAGATCGGATGCATTAGCCCATACGTCCTGAGCAACTGCTGAGCGGTCTTCCCCTCCGATAAATAGTTTTGACGCACTCAATGTTGGCCACAAGCGGCCTAGCGGTGTTCCCGCCAGCGGTGGAGCAAGCCCTGCTCCACCTCCTGGCGTTCCCTCTTTACTCTCCCACACACCCGCCATCAGATGCAGGCGGCGCACGGCGCGGGTGGCCGCGACATACAGCACCCGCGCCTCCTCATTACTTTTACGTTCCTGCTCCAGTTTTTGCAGGAAGTCATATACCGTCGGTTCGTCTTTGTTCGCACGCCGTGCATTCACTGGCGCGGCAACCAACCGCTCGCCAGAAGTCAAAGCAAAGGTATCCCACGCCAGCAACGGCACATCGCGCCCGGAGGATTTTTTATGCAGGCCCGGCAAAATCACCGTATCAAACTCCAGCCCCTTGGATTTATGAACCGTCATGAGCTGCAACCGGCCATCGGCAGCGGCGTCCACTGCCGCAAACAGCGCGGCCATGTCGTCCTCCAGGCTATCCACCGCAAAACGCCCCGCCGCATCAAGTGTATCCAGCCGATTGAAAAAAGCATGGGCGTCCTGATGCATGCTCTTCTGAGAATTTTCGTGCATAAGACACTGTGGCCCGCCGAGTTGCTGCCAGACGTTTTCAACCCACACCCGTCGCCGTTGTCGCCCCTGCCTGACCAACGCCTCATTCAGCACAGACTGCATAAACTGCACGCGCAACTGGCCATCCGCACTCAAGCGCGCAACGCGCGAGGCATCGTTCATTAACGACCAGATCGTCGCCGCATGATCGTCGCCCGCCAAGGCAAATAAATCGTCCAGGGTTAAGCCGCACCAGGGCGAGCGCAAAATCGCCAGCCAGTTCAGCCTGTCACCGCGATGATGCAGAGCACGGGTGAGCGCAATCAAATCCTGCACAATCTGCCGCCCCACCAAGGGCTCGATATCCACGGCAGAAAAATGCCAATCGGTCTGCTGCCGCAACGCGGTGACCAGCGCTGTCAAATGATCCCGCGCGCGCACTAAAACGGCAATTTGCCGCTGTGGATCCTGCTGCCATTCCTCGCGGATAATCGCGATCATTTTTTGCGCTTCGCACCGCGCAACGATTTCGCCATCAGCAGATGGATCAACCGTCACCAAATGCACGCTCACCCCCCCCTGGAGCAGGCCTTCCCGAGTAGCCACGAAGGGGCGATAACTAATCTCGCCGCGTAACGGCTCATCCGCGGCTGGAAAGACTTGCGGAAAATGCGTATTGATCCAATCCACCACCGCCGGGCATGAACGGTTATTGCGCGATAACCGCAATGGCGTTAAGTGCAGCCCACCTATCCCTGTTTTTGCCACGCGCAAAAACAAGCCCACATCCGCTTTGCGAAAACGATAAATGGATTGCATCGGGTCGCCCACGGCAAACAGCGTGCGGCCATCATTCGGTTGCCAGCCCGCCGTTAGGCGCTTGAGCAATTCAATCTGCATCGGACTGGTGTCCTGAAATTCATCCACCAGCAAATGCCGAATGCGGTAATCCAGCCGCAAGCCCAGCTCCGTGGGATCGAATTCATCGCCCAATGCGGAAATGGCACGGGCGGACAACTCGCCAAAATCAACCTCGCCGTTTTCGCGGAACACCAGCCACAGTTCAGCAGCCGCGAGCTTCATCAAGCCCACCAGCGCCTTGATGATTTCATCTTGCGAGTGCTCGGCCGAATTTCCTGCTGAATTTCCAGCCTGGGGCAAATCACGAAGACGCTGCAAGGCGATCACCGCTGACCTATCCACCTCGGCAAGAAACGCCAGCATTGCATCCTTTTGCGCCTTGAATTCCTTGCCTGAAGGAAAACCGTTTTTCACCGTGACCGTTTTGCGTGGCTCGTTTTTTTGCGTCAGCAACAGATCAGCCAGCGCGCGCCAAGCGGCAAGTTGCGTTACATCGGGGAATAACGGCTCGGCCCAATCCAGTAAAACCCCATCGTCTGCTTCACCGAGCTGCGCTGCCGCAAAGCGTGCCAGTGGCATCAAGCGGCTTTGCCAGGCATCGTTTAGCGTCGTCGCAATGAGTGCCAGCTCTTCATTCACCAGCGCGCAAACCGCATCTTCAATGGCGGCTTCGGGCTGCTCAAGCTGCGCAATCTCGCGCCATTGCTCGCGCCGTGCCAGCATGTCGGCAAGCAGACTCACCAGCCGCGTGACATCGTTATCCAGATAGCCCAGCGCGATGGCCACATTTTGCGCATGCGCGTCATTGTCTTCGAGATGATCCAGCGCGCGCCGCGCTGCCTCGTCATAATGGCGGCGCGCATCTTCTGCCACACTCGGTTGTGCGCCAAAGCGTGACAGTAGCGGCATCTGCCGCGCCAAACTGGAACATAACGCATCAATGGTAGTCAGCCGCAAGCGGCCCGGCTGGGTTTCCAGTTGCCAGCCGCATTCGGCGGATCGCGCCAAGGCTTTACAGGCCAGATCAAAAGTAATGCGCTTATGCTCGGCATCCGGCAGCACACCCGCGTGCGCGGCGTGCAGGCTTTCTTGAATACGCTGCCGCATTTCTCCTGCGGCCTTGCGGGTAAAGGTGATGGCAATGATTTCTTCGGGCTCATCCACCGTGGCCAATAACCGCAAAAAGCGCTGGGTGAGCAGCTCTGTCTTGCCTGCGCCTGCGGGTGCCTCGACAATGAAGGAAGCCATATCCAACGCACGTCGGCGATTGTCTTTATCTTCCTGCAGCAGGGCATTGATCATAGTGCGCGTTCCGTTTTTTCCTGCAGCGTGCCCTCCCATTGCGCTTGCCGCTCGGCAACGCGCAACAAGGGGCTGACGTCACAATACGTAAGGTCTTTTTCATTTTCGAATACCACCGCCGCGCAACCGTGGCGTATTTCCAGCGCCAGCTCGGTCAATCGCTCCGCCCAGCGCTCGCGCACTGCGGGCCAATTCGGAAAGTCGGCTTCGGCATAGCGCCGCCGTTGGGCGTCCAGCGGCGGCACATCGGGCAACAGCCCCGCCTCTTCTGCCACGCCGGAAAACCCCGCCTCATCCATCACCACGCGCGCCAGTACCACGGCCGCCACCGCACGATCAGGAAAAGCCAGCGCAGCGTAAACAGGCAGCTGCGGCTCGGCCATGCGTGGTTGCGCCCAGCTATCCGCCCTGGCACTGCGTCCGCTTTTGTAATCGATAATCACCAAGCGGCCATCAGTCAACTCATCGATACGATCAACCACCACACGCACTGGCAGGCCTTCAATATTCAAGTCATGCCGCGCCTCGCAAGCCACCACCCGAAACGGCGCACGCTGCGCTTCTATCGCCAGCCAACGCGCCAGCACGCGTTGCAAACGCGCTACTTCCAACTGCGCCAGACGGATCGGCAAGGGCTCAATGGCCCGCTGCTGAAATTGCTCCAGCGCGTGATTCACCGCCTGTTGAATGAATTCTTCACACGCGGGTACCGACATCTGCAACAGATCGGCCTGGCTGCGGCCACGCCAGAAATGCTCCAGGGCCAAGTGCAACAACGCACCTCGGGTTTTTGCATCCAGTCCGAAAGTCGGCGCTGGCAAGACGGCGGCCCCCAGTCGATAACGATAAAAACCCCACGCCGGACACAAAGCCTGCGCCTGCAACAAGGCCGTGCCGCCATGAATCGTTTCGTTTGCCGTGACATCCGGCGCACGCGTATCTTCAAACTGCTCCATGAGTACCTGTTCTGGCAAGGGCGAAACGGTGTATTCCAAATCCTGCTGGAAATCCTGCCGATAGGGCATCATGTCATTCAGCAACGGACTCGGCTGGAGCTGCTTCTCGCCTTCCCTGCCGGCCCAGGAGAACACCACCGTCGGCGCACTTTTCAGCCACAGCGTCTGCATGGTTTGCGCTTGCACAGTCAGGCTGTCAGCGCGTGCGGCGGGCACCCCGGCGCGGCGTTGCAATTCAGCCGGTAACAAAGGATTCGGGTGCGGTGCCAGAGGCCACACACCCTCGTTCATCCCCAAGAGCCACAGACCATCCACAGGTCCGGCCACGGCATCCCCCAGCGTGCACACCTCAACACGCGGCGGGTGCTCACGCGGGGCATGAAATTGCACATCGCGACACTGACGCTGAACCTGACGCAACGCCTCGCCTGCCGTCACCGTGCCCAGCATCGCATCCAGCTGTGCTAACGCCGCCAAAACCTCGCGCAATGCCTCGCATGCAGCACGCTCGGCAGGCCACATCGGGCGCTGCCCCGGCCAGCCCAGCGCAATCAACACAGCATCAAAACACTCGCCCCAAGCACTGGGTAACTGGCGGCGCAACTGCGCAAAATCGCGGCTGGCATCGAGCAAAACCGTTGTATGCATCACGAGTTGCGGCGCAGAGTAATCTGCTGAACCACGCACTAAACAGCGTACCAGCGCACGCTGCCAGCGCTCCAGCGACATCTCGGGCGGCAATAACTTACGCAAGGCCACTTCTACTTGCGCTCGCGCATCGGCTTCCGTAACGTCAGCCGACCAGCCCGGAGCGCACAACAAAGCGCCAACCTCTGCCAGCGCCATGCGCTGCGGATGCACTGCCAGTTGCAACAACTGAAAACCCACATCCACCAGCGATTCTGCCGCCAGAGGCGTGCCGGTTGCAAAGGCATAATCGCGCTCTCGTGCTACCCATGCCACATCTAACGCATCTACCGCACCGGCTGATTCCGTCTGCAAAGCTTCTTCGAGGGCGCGGGTCAGCAGATGCCTTTGGGCAGGCAAATCGGCTACCGCAATCCGCACGCGGGCCTGTGCATTTTGTGCCAGCATCGCACGCGCCCAATGCGCTGCGGCCTGGCATTCTGCCTCGGCATCTGCACATTCACCGATGCGGACTTGTTTTTCTTGTATTTTTTGTATTTCTCCTTGTGTTTCTTGTTTTTCTCCCGCAGTGCTGAAGTCCACCTGAAACAGGGTCACGCCGCGCGCCGCAAGCGCCGCAAAAAGGCGTGCGTGCAGCGGGTCAGGCACAATGAAGCCAGCGACACCCACTTGCGCGGGCAAACCTGCCAGCCCCCGCTCAATACAAGCGATGCGCCACATCAGCGCCGCATCTGCCGTGTGCCAGTTACCCGGCTCACAGATTTTTTCCATCTGCTTGCGCCAGCGCAAAAAAGCCCGATATTCTTCCGTCTGCAGCGCCTCAGGCACCGTGATACGCCAAGCCAGGCGCACGCTTTCTGCCTCAGCCGCAACCAGTGCCATGCCGTCGCGATCAAATAAATCAGCCGAACCAGCCACGTCGTCTGCGCCTGACAATGCGCTCAAATCATTAGCTACCGCCAGCTCCCACACACTGCGCTCTTGCGGCCGGGTAAGAAACCGCCCCGGCAAGGCCGATGGCGAAATCTCTCCGCGCAACAGCGCCGCCGAGGTCAGATGATCCAGCCATTGAGCCGGAGTTGCGCTAAGCAGCGCATGCCACGCCGTCGCCCCCGCACGCATCTGCGCCGCCCCATGCGCCCGCCGCAAATCCGCCGCCAGCCGCGCCGTGGGACACAACACAACAACATCGGGGCCACCGGGTAAGTCGGCCAGCGAATGTATGGGTAAATCTACAAGTAAATCATTATGCATTACGAATAGAACCTCTAAAAAGTTGGCGTTGGTGAGACGGCTTGGTGATCCTAGCTTGCTTTTAAAAGTATGTTTCGCAGAACCAGACGGTGACAGCGGCGTGACGCCTACGTTACGCATATATTCCCGCCTCGCATTCTCGCAGGATGGCTTTTTTCTATATCGCTGGCTTGCCTGAGTATTTCACTTAACTACGTTGCGCTTGAATTGCGTGTTCCAACGCAGCTTGCGTTTCATCAACGACCTGTCCATCGTCTTCCACGGTCGTAAACTTCCATGTCCGTTTTTCTACCAAGCTTGGCGCATGCTCTATAGCTCCCATTGGTTCAATTCCCATAGCCGTAAGGCGCACCAGTAGTTCTTGCAGAACATCATCCTTACGAAGTGACCACGTGGAAGCGAAGCAGCGCCAGAATACCCAGCCAGCTCGTTCCAAGACACGCTGACGGTTCATATCATGCTGCCATCGGTCTGGGCCGTGGTATTCGTCGCCATCCAACTCAATTGCCAAGCGGTTATCCCCTGCGCCCTCAACGACCATGTCGATGCGGTAAGCGCCAGTCTTCACTTGTGGAATAACGCGATACCCACGAGATGCAAGGATGGAAAACACTTCCCGCTCAAACCCGGACTCGCATTGGTCAATCAGCATTTCTGCTTCCTCTTTGTCAGTCACCATCGGCTTGTTGAAATGACCGAGCAAGGTAAGACGTAAATCCTTATCTGACAAATCAGATGTTTTCACGGAGCGTATCGCTTTATCCTCACCGGTCACTTTCAGGTCGCAGAATTTGCACGCGGTGACGAGCATGCGCGACTCCAGCGTAGCGACTGTATTGTTGGAGGATACCCATGCTCATGACTCCTTCCTACTCATCGGCTTGATATTTTTAGGCGTAATAAACCCCGGCCAAAGCGCATTGTCTGTATCAAGAAAGACCAGTTCCATTTCCCGCAAGCGATTCAGATCGCGGCTCCGCGTTTTATCGTTGAGCTTAAGGTACAAGCTAACGTACCAAGGTGACTTCCGAACTTCATCGAGGGATAGTGGCCGCCCGCGATCGAGCAGTTGGGAAAGGATGGTGTATTGCCGAGCGTTGATTTGTTTGTCATCCAGGGCACGGCGGATAGTGCTCGCGTAAAGCAGCATGGCGACGAGGCGATTGACGCGATCTTGCAGGTTGTTGATTGTCAGGCGCATGCCTTCGAGATGGAAGTCGACAAAGGCCTGGTTGGGCGCAGACTGCTTTTTTTCGGCGGCTTTGCGGCAGGTGTTGAAGAGCGTGAAGTAGGTGTCGATGTTTGTCAGGTAATAACGGGCCAGCGCAAAGGGCGCGTAGCGGTAGCCAGCGGCTTGCAGGAGCGTGGCTTCGATCACGCGGCCGACGCGGCCATTGCCATCCCAGAAGGGGTGAATCTGCTCAAAATAAAGATGCACCAGCGGCGCACGTATCGCAGCCGGGATATTTGCCGCCACCAAATCATCGTGCCAGGCAATCAACGCTACCAGCAGGCGCTCGATGTCTTTGCCATATTGAGGCGGCTTGTAACGGCCGCCATGTGCTGCGTCGCCAACATAGGTGATGCGTGTTTTCGGGTTGTCGCGGATCAGGCCGGGGCGATTATCCGGATGGGGAATTTCCTGGGTGATCAGGCGATGCAGATCGGTGATGAATTGTGTCGTCAATGACCAGCCGGGCAACTTGGCAACGGCTTGGGAGAGGTCGTAGGCCGCCTTGATGTTGAGTACGCGCCGCTGCTCGATGGCTTGCACCTGGCCGGGATCGCTGACCAGGGCGCTGGCGGTTTCATCTTCGGTCAGCGTACCTCCCTCGATGGTGTTGGTGCCGAACACGCTGCTGACCACGACCTCTTGCTCCAACCTGTTGGCCACCTGGGAGAGCGGAGAAACCACGAAGCGTTCGTGTGCATCTTCAACCCGTTGAAGGGCCAATGTAACGTCGCCCACTATGAAACCCAGTTGAAAGACAAACGGGCCGAAACGGTCGGTTTCAACCCGGCGGGATATTTCAGGCAGGCTGCTGGATAACGTACTGGCTAACATTTTGTCCAAAGAAATGTCCAATAATCTTCCACAGATTATCCACTATTTTCATAGTGTTATATGGATAATTAAAAACTATTTGTCCAGATTTATGTCCGCCAGAATAGACCCGCCTCTCGACCATCCTGACGAATGCTTTCTGGGCCTGAAAACCTGACGACTAGTGCAGCGCTTAATCCCCAGCGATACCCTTGTCTTTCGGCAGCAACTCAATTGCCTGCACCGCACGCGACTGTGCTTCGATGGGAATAAGGTCGCGGATTTCCTTGTCTTCACCCGTGACCTTGAGCTCTTGAAATTTTCGCGCGGTGACCAGCACGCGCGATTCGAGCGTGGCCACCGACTTGTTGTAGGCGGATACGGCATCATTCAGGTTCTTGCCGACACTGGCCCAGTGGTCGCCGAGCACGGCGATGCGCTCGTACAACTCGCGGCCGAGCGCGCTGATGCGTTCGGCATTTTCGGTCAGCGCCTGCTGCGTCCAGCCGTAGGCGACGGCGCGCAACAGCGCGATCAGCGTAGTCGGCGTGGCGAGGATGACACGCGCATCGACGCCGGCTTCGATCAACGAAGGGTCAGCTTCGAGGGCGGCGGAATAGAACATTTCGCCGGGCAGAAACAGCACGACAAAATCCGGCGTCGGCTGGAACTGTTCCCAATAGGCCTTGCGGCCGAGTTTGACCAGATGGTCGCGCACTTGCCGCGCATGGTCGGCGAGTTTCTTTTTCTTTTCATGCTCGTCGGTGGCTTCGAGCGCTTCGAGATAAGCGGCGAGCGGTGCCTTGGCATCAACAACGATGTTCTTGCCGCCGGGCAGTTTGATGATGAGGTCGGGGCGCAGGCGGCCTTCTTCGGTATTAGTGCTTTCCTGCTCGAAAAAGTCACAATGGTCGAGCATGCCGGCCATTTCAACTACGCGCTTTAATTGCAGCTCGCCCCAGCGGCCGCGGGTTTGCGGCGCGCGCAGGGCTTTGACCAGGTTGCCGGTTTCGGCGCGCAGCGCAAGTTGCGCCTCGGACATCTGGCGCACTTGTTCGGTCAGCGTGGCGTAGGCGTCGATACGCTGTTTTTCGATGTTGCCGATTTGCTGCTCGAATTTTTCCAGCGTCGCCTTGACGGGCACCACCATTTCAGCAATGGTTTGCTGGCGTTTGTCCAGATCGGTTTTCGAGGCGGTCAATGCGGCAGTTTGCTGCGCTTCCAGCGTAGCGCGGGCGAGTTCGAGGAAGGACTGATTGTTTTTGGCCAGTGCATCCGCTGAAATCACCTTGAAAGCGTCGGCGAAACTGTCGCGCGCGGCTTCCAGCGTGGCTTGCCGTTCGGCGAACAAGCTGCGCTCGGCTTGTAACGCAGTTTCCAGCTCGGCACGCCGTATCGCCAGCGCCGACTTTTCGTCGCGCAATAAAGAAAGCTCGGCTTCACGCGCCGCCAGCTGCGTTTTTATTTCGCGCACGCGCACGAGCAGCAGAAAACCCAGCAGCCCGCCGCCGAGCAAAAACCCGAAGATCAATACACCGAGACTGCTTATCAGGTTATTCATTAAAACTAAAACTGCGGATCAATCGGCCTGCTTTTTTCGTGGGACGTCCACGTAGCGTCGCGCCAGGCGTCGGTGCCATTTGCTTCATTTCGCGCTGCTGGGCGCGATGCGCCACGCTTTCAGGCGTTTCTGCATAGAGCATGCGCGCTTCAGGCGCGGGACGGCGCTGCGCATTGGTGCCATGCACGCATACGATCCAAAGTGTGTCACCCAACTTCATTTCCACCAGATCACCACATTTGACCTCGCGCGAGGGCTTCACCGGCTGGCCATTGAGTTTGATCCGCCCGGCATCGATGGCCTCGGTTGCCAAGCGGCGCGTTTTAAAAAACCGCGCGGCCCACAACCATTTATCGATGCGTTGCCGCGAAAGATCAGCGTCTTCAGTCATGAAAATGCACGAACTCCTCCAGCGCGGCGCGCTCGGTCACCAGCGTATTAACAATAGCGGAAGGATCGGCATAGCCCAGTGCCATGCCACACACTAGCTGATCGTGCTCACCCAGATTAAGCAGCGAGCCGATGATGCGATGATAATCAATCCACGCTGCTTGCGGGCAGGTATCCAGCCCGCGCGCACACGCAGCCAACATGACGTTCTGCAAAAACATACCAAAATCAAGCCAGCTGCCCATGGCCAGGCGACGATCAATCACGAACATCAAAGCCACCGGGGCGTCAAACAATGTGTAATTTTTGCGATGCTGGGCACGGGTTTTTTCCGCCTCTCCTTTTTTGATGCCCAGCAGGCCATAAAGATCCCAGCCCACTTTGCGCCGCCGCGCGAGATAAGGGTCAAAAAAATCCTTGGCGTAATAGTCATACTCGGGTTCATGGCTGGTGTCATTCGCATCAAACGCGCAACAGACTTCCTCGACCAGCCGGTTGCGCATCTGGCCGGTTAGCACATGCACTTGCCAGGGCTGCGTGTTCGTGCCTGATGGCGCACGCGCGGCCACCTGCAACAGATCGGCAATGGTTTCGCGCGGCACAGCGGCAGGCAAAAAAGCGCGGACTGATGTTCTGCCCGTCATTACAGCATCTACTGCAGCTTTTACAACAGCGGCATCCATTACAGTTTGGTCAGTCATCATTGGTTGTTTCTCTTGAAATAAAAAATCGCCGACATGGGCAATAGGGATGCTTTACGATGCCTCTCTTAACTGCTCCAAAATCTGCGGGTTTTCGAGTGTCGATACGTCTTGCGTAATGGCCTCGCCTTTGGCCAGACTGCGTAGCAGGCGGCGCATGATTTTTCCGGATCGGGTTTTAGGCAGATTGTCGCCAAAGCGGATTTCTTTCGGCTTGGCAATCGGGCCAATTTCCTTGGCCACCCAATTGCGTAAATCATTAGCGATTTTCCTGGCGTCTTCTGCGCTGGGCCGCGCTTGTTTGAGTACTACAAAAGCGCAAATCGCCTCACCGGTCACATCGTCTGGACGCCCAACCACGGCAGCCTCAGCCACCAAGGGGTTGGATACCAGCGCCGATTCAATTTCCATTGTGCCCATGCGATGCCCGGAGATATTGAGCACATCGTCAATGCGCCCCGTGATCGTGAAATAGCCGGTTTCCGCGTCCCGCACCGCACCGTCGCCTGCAAGATACAACTTGCCTTGAAAATCCTGCGGAAAATAGGATTTCTTGAACCGCTCCGGATCGCCCCAGATCGTGCGGATCATCGAAGGCCAAGGCTTGGTCACCACCAGAAGACCGCCCTTGCCCCATTCCAGTTCGTGGCCAGACTCATCCACAATCGCCACCTGAATGCCGGGGAAAGGCAAGGTGCAAGAGCCCGGCACCAGGGGCGTGACACCTGGCAAGGGGGTAATCATGTGGCCGCCGGTTTCGGTCTGCCAGAAGGTATCCACAATCGGGCAGCGGCTACCGCCAATGTTCTGGTAATACCATTCCCACGCCGCAGGATTGATCGGCTCGCCGACTGAACCCAACAGACGCAACGACGATAAATCGTACTTCGATGGATGAACGCCAGCGGTGGTTTCGGCAGCCTTGATCAACGAACGGATCGCTGTCGGCGCGGTGTAAAAAATGCTCACCTTGTGATCTTGAATCATGCGCCAGAAACGCCCTGCATCTGGATACATCGGCACACCTTCAAAAACAACTTGCGTACCACCACAGGCCAGCGGGCCATACGCCACATACGTATGCCCCGTCACCCAGCCGATGTCAGCGGTGCACCAAAATACATCGTTGGGCTTGAGATCAAACGTCCACTTGGTGGTCAGGATGGCATGCAACAAATAACCACCAGAGCTGTGTTGCACCCCTTTGGGCTGTCCGGTAGAGCCAGAGGTATACAAAATAAACAGCGGGTGTTCAGCATCAACCCACTCCGGCTCGCAGATGTCTGGTTGACCGGCGATGGCGTCATCCCACGGCACGTCACGTCCGGCGGTCATGGCGCATGCCCCGCCGGTGCGACGATACACAATGACAAAGCGAATGGATTCACAACCACCTAAAGCGAGGGCTTCATCCACTGCAGGTTTTAACGGAATTGTTTTGCCGCCGCGACACTGCTCATCGGCCGTGATCACCGCCACGGCACCGGCATCCACAATTCGCTCGTGCACACTCTTGGCCGAAAAGCCGCCAAACACCACCGAATGAATTGCCCCGATGCGTGCGCAGGCTTGCATGGCGATAATTCCTTCGACTGACATTGGCATATAGATCAGCACGCGATCACCTTTTTTTATGCCACGCGCCTTTAACCCATTGGCAAATTGCGCCACACGGCGCAACAACTGCTGATAGGTTACCCGCGTAACCTGGCCATCATCCGCTTCAAAAATCAACGCCACTTTGTCGCCCAGGCCTGCTGCCACATGACGATCCAGACAGTTGTATGAGACATTCAGCCGACCATCGGCAAACCACTGGTAAAACGGCGCATTGGACTCATCCAGCACTTGCGTGAATGGCTTTTGCCAACTCACATGATCGACAGCCAGACGCGCCCAATAGCCGGTGTAATCCTGTTCAGCTTCGCGGCACAAAGCCTGATAAGCCGCCATACCGGAAATAGTGGCTTGGCTCACCACGTCGGATGACGGTGGATAAATAGGCGCGCTATGGCTTGTTACGTCTGCGGACATGTGTGGCTCCTCTGGTCATTAGTTAATAATAATGATGCATCGCTGATGCGCTATTCTAGCGTCACCCACCCTGAGATGCAGCATGATGCTAGATGCGCTGCAATCAGAAATGCACGCCGCTTTATCGCCTGATTCTGAAGAATAGTCATCCTCTGCGATAATATCGCCTTCCCTGAACAACGCACCTGCCAAACCTATGAACCGCATCATCAACCCGATGGAAAAACTCATTTTTGCAAGCCGTTGGCTGCAAGCCCCTCTTTACCTTGGTTTAATTGTGGCGCAAGGCGTGTATGTGTATCAGTTCATGCATGAGTTGGCGCTATTGATTACCCAAGTCGGTAATCTCACCGAAGCACAAGTCATGCTCATTGTGCTGGGACTCATTGATGTGGTGATGATCGCCAACCTCTTGATCATGGTCATCATCGGCGGTTATGAAACCTTTGTCTCGCGGCTTGACCTCGAAGGCAATCCCGACCAGCCGGAATGGCTCTCGCACGTCAATGCCGGCGTGCTCAAGGTCAAGCTGGCTACCGCGCTGATCGGCATTTCATCCATTCACCTGCTGAAAACTTTCATCAATGCAGAACATCTGGCTGACCGAATCATCCTCTGGCAAGTGGCGATTCATTTGTCGTTCCTGATCTCGGCCTTGGCCATTGCCTGGACTGACCGCCTCATGACGACGACTTTGCAGACAAGCAAAAACCCACATTAATTATTTATCAATCTTCGAGATATCCATGAAGCCCATCCGCCAAGAAGATTTCATCCAGTCCGTCGCCGACGCCTTCCAGTACATCAGTTATTACCACCCGCTCGACTTTATCCAGGCGCTGGGCGAAGCCTACGAGCGCGAAGAATCGCCCGCCGCGAAAGACGCGATTGCGCAAATCCTGACCAACAGCCGCATGGCCGCCGAAGGCCACCGCCCGATCTGCCAAGACACAGGTATTGCGCTGGTGTTTCTCAAGGTTGGCATGAACGTGCGCTGGCAAGCCACGCTTTCACTACAAGAGATGGTCGATGAAGGCGTGCGCCGCGCTTATCTGGACGTTAATAATCCGCTACGCGCCTCGGTGCTTTCCGACCCTGCTGGCGCACGTAAGAGTACCAAGGACAACACCCCCGCCGTGGTACATTTTGAAATCGTGCCCGGCGACCATGTTGAAGTCATTTGCGCCGCCAAGGGCGGCGGCTCGGAAGCGAAAACCAAATTTGCAATGTTGAACCCGTCGGACGATCTGGTCGAGTGGATACTCAAAACCGTTCCCACCATGGGCGCAGGCTGGTGCCCGCCGGGAATCCTGGGTATCGGCATCGGCGGCACACCGGAAAAAGCCATGCTGCTGGCCAAGGAATCCATCATGGCGCCATGCAATATCCATAAACTGAAGGCGCGTGCCGCCAGTGGTATCCAACTCTCCCGCATTGAAACGCTGCGGCTGGAAATTTACGAAAAAGTAAATGCGCTAGGCATCGGTGCGCAGGGGCTGGGCGGCCTCACCACCGTGCTCGATGTGAAAATTCTGGATTACCCAACGCACGCCGCTAACCTGCCCGTCGCGCTGATCCCCAATTGCGCCGCCACGCGCCACATCCATTTTCACCTGGATGGGTCCGGCCCGGCCAGGCTCGAACCACCCAAACTCGCCGACTGGCCGGCAGTGACCTGGACGCCGGATACCCAATCAGCCACCGCAGTCAATCTGGACACCCTCACCCGAGAACAAGTTGCCGCCTGGAAACCGGGACAAAAACTGCTCCTCAACGGCAAGATGCTTACCGGGCGGGATGCCGCGCACAAACGCATCGCGGACATGCTGGCCAAAGGCGAAAAGCTCCCCGTTGACTTCACCAACCGCGTGATTTATTACGTCGGCCCGGTCGATCCCGTGCGCGATGAAGTCGTCGGCCCGGCGGGTCCCACCACCGCCACGCGCATGGATAAATTCACGCGCATGATGCTGGAACAGACCGGCCTGATCTCAATGATTGGCAAATCCGAACGCGGCCCGGTGGCGATTGAAGCGATCAAGGACAACAAGTCCGCCTACTTGATGGCCGTGGGCGGCGCAGCCTATCTGGTCGCCAAAGCCATCAAGTCGGCCAAGGTCGTGGGCTTCGCCGATCTGGGGATGGAAGCGATTTACGAATTCGATGTGAAAGATATGCCTGTGACCGTGGCCGTGGACTCATCTGGCACCTCGGTGCACACCACCGGCCCGCGCGAGTGGCAGGCGAAAATCGGCAAAATTCCTGTCGCGGTTGCCTGATTCATCGTGCTCTTTGCCGTATCACCAGCACCGACTTTTCGACCATGATCGGCGTTTTCGATTCCGGCCTCGGCGGCCTCTCGGTGCTGGCCGCCCTGGTCGACGCCTTGCCGCAGGCCGACTTCATTTATTTTGCCGATACGGCCCATGTGCCCTATGGCAACAAGAGCGATATGCAGATTCAGGCGCGTGTGCTGACCATCGGCAGCCACCTGGTAGAAGCCGGTTGCAAGCTGCTGGTTGTGGCCTGTAACACGGCTACGGCCACAGCAGTTGAAGCGCTACGCCAAGCACATCCGGGGATTCCGGTGGTAGGTGTCGAGCCCGGGATCAAACCTGCGGCGCAAACTTCCGTCAGCCGCCGCATTGCCGTGCTGACGACCGAAGCCACCGCAAAAAGCGCGCGATTGGCACACCTGATTCGCATACATGCAGCGGATGTTGAAGTCTTTATCGAGCCCTGCCCAGGATGGGCCACGAAGGTTGAACAACTTAATCTGGACGACCCAGCACTGATCAACGATGTACGCCAACGCGTGCAACCGCTGCTGGATCAAGGCGTTGATCGCCTGGTGCTCGGCTGCACGCATTACAGCTTTCTAGCACCCCATCTGCGCGCTCTGGCGGGTACGCACGCCACACTGGTTGACGTGGCCGAAGCGGTTGCCCGCCAAACTCGACGCCTTGCCGGATCACTCTCCCAGGGGCATGGAAAACTTCTACTAGAGGCTTCAGCCCACCCAGAAAAACTGCATGCTGCGCTGGATCGACTGCATCTTTCCCGCCTTGCTACGCGTGTAGTCTAAGCACGCTGCACGTGAATCACACCCGGTACATCGCGCAGCACAAGAATCACTTTTTGTAAACGCTCAGCACTGTCTAATTCGAGTGTAAAGCGCATACGCGCCACGTTGTTTTTGCTGTGCGTTTTAGCGGCAGTCACATTGATTTTCTGCCGCATGAGCGAATCCGAAATGTCGCGCAGCAAGCCTTGTCGATCAGCCGCTTCCACTTGTATATCAACAGCATAAACTACTGCGTCTGTGGCACCTTGCGCGCCTTCTTCCCTGTCGCTCCATGCCGCTTCAATTGCTCGCTCGGGCGCGCGAGCAACCATCCGAAGAAAGTTCTCACATGCCACACGGTGAATGGAAACCCCTTTTCCGCGCGTCACAAATCCGACAATTGCATCCGGCGGAATGGGTTTACAGCAGCGCCCAATCTGAGTCAATAGCTTGTCCACGCCCACAATCAATACGCTGCGCTGACTAGCATCCGCACGACTCTTGTGCGTGAGCATTTCTGGCGCGGGAGTCGGCGACTTTATCTCGCCACGCAGCGCGGTTTCTATTGTGCGCTGGCCAATGTTGCCACGTGCAGCGGCTAAAAACATTGCCTCGGGGCTGCTGAGCCCAAGGCGTTCTGCGAGCTTTTCGAGATTAGCCTGCGCGCCTTGCAGCGCGCCTGCGCGTTGCAACTCGCGCATGACAACCGCCCGCCCGTGAGCTAACAGATCCGCTTTGTCTTGCTCGGCAAACCACTGCCGCACTTTGCGCTGCGCTTGCGATGTAACAAGATAACCCTGCGCCACACTCAGCCAGTCACGCGATGGCCCCCCTGATTTAATTGCGATAATGTCCACTCGCTGGCCGTTTTGCAGTGGCGTATTGAGTGGCACCATGTGACCGTCAACCTTAGCGCCCCTGCAACGGTGCCCCAGTTCGGTATGCAGCCGATAGGCGAAATCCAGCGGTGTCGCGCCACGCGGCAAATCGATCACCTTGTCTTGCGGCGTCAACACATAAATCGTGTCGTCCAACGCTGCCCGCTTGAACTGCGCGACCCATTCCGCCGAATCGGCAATTTCATCGCGCCACGACAATAGCTGTCGTAGCCAGGCAATTTTGTCCTCATAGACGCCAACGGCATGATCTGATTTGCCCGCTTCCTTATAGCGCCAATGGGCAGCAACACCCAGCTCGGCATGGTCATGCATCTCCTTTGTACGGATTTGCACTTCAAGTGCACCGCCATCTTCCACGACCACCGCCGTATGTAACGAACGATAAAAATTGCCTTTGGGCTGTGCGATGTAATCGTCAAACTCACCACGAATCGGCTGCCAGAAATTGTGCACCAAACTCAATGCGGTATAGCAATCTCTCTCCTCAGTCACAATGATGCGCACCGCACGCACGTCATACACTTCAGAAAAATCAAGCCGCTTGCTACGCATTTTTTGCCAGATGCTGTAGATATGTTTTGGTCGCCCATACACTTCCGCTGCTATACCTGCGGCAAGCAAGGCTTGATGCAGGCGCTGAACCACCTCGGCAATAAAGCTTTCACGCGTCAGCCGCCTTTCATCGAGCATATGGGCGATATGTTTGTAGGTATCAGGCTCAAGATAACGAAATGCGCGATCTTCAAGCTCCCACTTGAGTTGCCAAATGCCCAGCCGGTTGGCCAACGGTGCATAGATCAACAGACTTTCACGAGCCATCTCTTGCTGCAAAGGGCTTGGTTGATCGGCGAGAAACCGCAAGGTTTGCACGCGACTGGCAAGGCGTAGTAAAACAACGCGAATATCGTCCACCATTGCCAGCAGCATTTTGCGCAAAATCTCGGTCTGCGCCTGCATCATGCGACCATCAGTCGCAGCCCGGGTGAGCGGTCGCAATACACCCAGCCGATGCAGGCTCTGCACCAGTTTGGCCGCCGTCTCACCAAAGCCGACTTTTAAAAGCTCAGGGGCATCTTGCCGATAATCCATCGCTGCGAAAAGTATCGCCGCCACACGCACGTCAGCATCTAGCCCTAGTGACGCAACAACAAGCGCTGTACCCAGCGCATGCTGAAACGTGGACTCGCCACTGGAGAGTTTCGTCTTGCCGTACCACTCAGCAGCGAGCGCGATCGCATCCGTCAAGCGAGCGCAACCCGCCTCATCCAAACCTTCGATCAGGCGAGCTTTGATGTCGCCAGCGTCAGGCAACTGCTCCAGAGCATGCACAAGAAAAACCATGGATGAATTATCCCATGCAGACCTAAAGCCAGACTAAAAAACGGCAAGCGAAAGAGAGTAATATTGATGCCATGTTTCGCTGGGCAGCGAAGCACGCCTAGAAACGCATTTGAAAAAACTGAATTGCCCAACACCCTGAATTGCCAACACCCCTTACGCTATCGTTAAAAACAGGAGATCAAGATGTCACCAAACGTAGGCAGTATTGACCGTGTCATTCGTATCGTTGCAGGAGTTTCTCTCGTTGCACTTGCTGCTACCGGAACTATTGGCGTGTGGGGCTATTTAGGCATTTTGCCCATTCTGACCGGCACTTTTCGCTATTGTCCGGCTTATTCGCCCTTTGGCATGAGCACCTGCAAAACCAAATCGCGCCCTCCCTCAGCCTGAGTGGCAGGTTTGCAAAAATGCGCGGCGAACGATCTGCATCGTCGCCGCGCACAAGCCTGAACACAAAAGTCTAAACCCAGCGGTCTAAACCCAACGGTCTAAACTCAGCGGCCTGAGCCCGAAGGCACCAAACCACTTACATCGGGAAGTTGTGGTTCTTGCCACTCACAAAACGTTCGTCGACATCAACATCACGACGGGCGAGTCGTAACTTGCCGTCAGCCCCACGCCGCCAAATATCGTTACGGCCATAGCAGTAGGTCATTTCTTCATACACGCGACGATTACGTACTGTCTGGCAGTTTGAATAGATGACATACTCATTCGGGGTTTGACCCTCGAATACTTCCAGGTTGGTAATGAAATGACGCACTCGTTCGGCAGGATCAGTCGTCCATTGCATACCTGACTCCATTTGCGCAACACGCCGATCGAGTCCTGCCCAATTTTCATCGAGACTGGGAACATCCTTCTCACCGGTGTAGCGATTATCCTTGCGAAAGCGCAACTGGCTGACGATGGCACGATAGACAATGTCCTTTTCCACCATGGTTTCCAGCCATTCACGCCAGCGCTCTTCACGCAGCATGCGGGTTTCCTTGAACAAGACCTGTTGGACTTCGATATAAATTTCATGGGCTACCGGGTTTAATTCTTCCATCTGAATTCTCCTTGACGATAATCAATGACTCAATGACACATTTAGCGATTCAACAGCTCATCTTTCCATTTGCCATTATTGGCGCGAATTTCGTCCCAATCCCTGGCTTTAAGATATTCACGATAAGCCCGGTAAAAACCACGGTAAGACGTCTCGCCAATCGCTGATGGCCCAATGATGTTGCCGCTCTCAGCATCTTCATGCTCATTGCCCATGCCCATCTGCGAATTGAGCACACCTGTCACGATATGCGGCCCGCGATTGAGGTTGGTCATGGATTCCATGTTGTCGCTATCGTCGGACTCCAGCATTCCGGCCGTGCCAAAGGTGCGCAACATCGACCGGCGCACGGCATCTTTGAGTTCCTGCGGCATGTTCTTTTCGACAATAGTCCAGGTAAACACCTCGATTTGATGCGGCCCGCGCGGATGCCAAACCTTGAATGTATTGGTACCCCACAGATAGGAGTTATTCGGGAAAATCGAGGCATTGAAATGCCCGCCATAATATTTGGCTTGCGCCTCACTCAGGCGTTTAGCCACCTTGGGCTGGTTTTCCGCATACCACTTGGCCGCCATGGCGCCTTCTTCCCCGCCCATGAGTGCCGACGCGGCGTTGAATAAAATTCCCACGCCATGCCCATGCCGGCTCGTGATTTGAATGCCAGCACCTTCTGGTGGCAGATGTTTGTTACCCGCAAGAACACTGAGCGGCCCGCCCAGTGCTTTTAACGACGCGGCATGTGTCCAACCCACGTGATAAGCATCACCAATGAAGTTTTCTGTGGGCGTTTTCCAATTGCATTTCAGAATGCTGCGCGCAGGCGGCCCAATCAGTTCTGCCCCACCCGTACCATCCATCCAGATATCCAGGAACCAGCGATAGTCGCCAAGATAGTCGGCGAGAGGAGGTGCGTTGTGATCAAAGTTGCCATACCAAAACCCCTTGTAGCTGTCCACCCGCACTTCCTTCATGCCCAAGGTGTCTTTCTTCAACACATTGCCATACACTTCTTTTTCAAAGGGAACAGATTCCAGCGAACCATCCAGCCCGAATGCCCAGCCGTGATAAGTACAGGTAAAGCCGCGGGCATTGCCGGCTTCTGCATTCACGACGCGAGCGCCGCGATGCGTGCAATAGTTGAGAAAAGCCTTGACGCTACCATCGCGTTGGCGCACCACCAGCACTTCATCTTCGCCCATAAAGGTCACGGTATAGTCACCCACATTGGGTATGATGCTGTCATGAGTCAAGAACAGCCAGCACCTGCCGAATATTTTTTCCAGTTCGAGTTTATAGATATCCTCGTCCCAAAAAATGCGTTTTGCCTGCATGCCGTTTTTCACATCCACCAAGCTATCAACGTCAACCATGTCTTTCTCCTTAAAAATAACTAAAATTTTTTATAACGACACCATCAAAACAACGTAAACACAACGAAAGTCGGCGCTGGTATCACGCCGCCTCTTTGATTTCCGCAAATCCGCAACCACAAATCCATTCAGGCACGGCTTCATAGCCAATCGTTTCGGCTTTGAGCTTGCCCATGACCCCCATCGCGCAAATCCAGTTCTTGAGCTCGAACGCACCATTACCGCCCTGTTCGAGAATCTCGGCATCCGTTAAGGCCAGCAATGCATCAATGTCACCTTGTTCTACCAGCCGCAAGATGCGCTGATCGAATTCCTCGTTAACGCGCCCCATTTCTGCAGTGCCTACCCAATGGCTGATGCCACCGGTACCAAACACCACAACCCGCTCATCGCCAGGCCAGGAGTCAATCGCTCGGCGGATACTCTGCCCGATCGCATAAGCACGCTGGCTGCGTATCACCGGCGCGACAGCGGCATTAAGATAAATCGGGATCGTGCGCAACGTCGGGTTCGAGCGCACCGCCAGATGATGCGGAACAGCAATCGCATGATCAATGCTGAGGGCCTTGGCAAACGCCCAGTCAATCCCTTCGTCATAGCCCCGTTCCAGAATATGGCACGCAAGCTCGGGATGATTGGCAATGGGCCCTCGCGGAATGTTCAGCCAGTCTTCAACCGGGCCTTCCACATCACCAATCGCAATCAGGCAGCGCGGAATGCAGTGCGGGCCGAAAATGCAGTAATGATCGTCACCGATAATGATGATCGTATCCGCCGCTAATTCGCGAATGCGCGCCTCGATCTGGCCGAACGAGGCCATGGTGTTATCGACCTTTTCCTTGGGGGCAACATGGGGAGCCGCCGACATGAAGGGATCATGTGGCATTAAAAATCCACCGACAAGTGCGGCCATGATGTGCTCTCCTGTATTTTTATAGATTTAAAAAATGTGCTTCAGCAGCATTACTTCTGATTCATCCGCCGCATGTACTCACCCATCCCACTGGGCCCATTGACGGCCATGAAACCCATTAACAGCAATAAAGTGCTCGCACCGCGCTTCGCCATGTCTCCAACAGCAAGCGTAGCAAGGCTGACTTTTTCATCGGCATCGAGATTGAACTGCTCAACATAGGCTACTGGAGACTGACGAAATTTTTCAGCTTCCGCAGGGCTAGTGCCTACCGTCCACATCGCTTTTTCAAGTGCGTAACTGCTCATTGGCGCCTCCTTTATCGTTCGGCAGGCTTGCGCCTGAAAAGCTCAAGCCTGCCTGTTTGCTAGACTAGATAAACATCCAATACTTGATCGATTCGGTCATTGAGTACGACTGTCTTTTTTGACTGAATCAACCAGCTATCGCCCTGCGACGCCAGGGTGTAATACGCGGTACCAAAATAGCTGCGCACTTCGTGATCAGTACTCGAATCGACGCGCCAATTCGTCTGCACCTTGATAACACCCTCTGATTCGCTGACATCTATCACCTGATACTGATGACAAGTCCGCGCCAAAGGGGTACTTGAAGCAGATTTTCCTGTGCGAATCCGGTAAATGCGATCTTCCAGACCACCACGATTTTTGTAGTAGATCAACGACACATGTTTTGTGGGGTCGGTGACCAGCGTGCCATCGCTATCCCAAGAGGGAATCCAGTACTCGACTTCCGGCGCATACAGCGCAAGCCACGCATCCCAATCCTTATCATCAAGATGCTTAGCCTCCTGGCCTAAAAAGCGCACCACAGATTGCCACGTGGCAGCAGAATTTGCAGGGCGTACATGTTCATTGACTGCGTTCATTTTCCACTCCTCTCAAGTTCGTTTTTCACAATATCCTGCATGCGACGAGCCCACTC
>JAUSMB010000042.1 GCA_030645365.1 Rugosibacter sp. | reverse complement strand
GAAAGCAAAGGTTGGCCGGTGAAATTTTTCCTTGACACGGCCCGCGAGAATGCCGATGACACCCTGATGCCAGTCAGGATCAAACAGCGTCAGACTGGCTTGATCGGCCGGCTCGAGAGAGGCGAGAATCAGCTCGGCATCTTCTTTCATGTCAGTCTCGATCACGCGCCGCTCACGGTTGATGGCATCCAGTTCCTGCGCGATGTTCATGGCGCGGGCGGCATCATCGGTAATCAAGGCTTCAATGCCGAGCGACATATCTGCCAGTCTGCCTGCTGCATTGAGCCGCGGCCCCAGCATGAAGCCTAAATCAAACGTGGCCGCACGCGTCGGCTCGCGTCCGGCAATGGTAAACAAGGCTCGCACACCGGCCTGCATGTGGCCCGCGCGCATCCGGGTGAGGCCCTGCGTGACGAGAATACGATTGTTGCGATCCAGCGCGACCACGTCGGCCACGGTGCCCAGCGCGACGAGATCCAGCAGGCTGGCCAGATTGGGCTCCTGGCTTTGGCTAAAGGCTCCCCGCTGGCGCAGTTCGGCGCGCAGCGCCAGCGCTACATAAAACATCACGCCAACCCCCGCCAGTGCCTTGCTGGGGAAAGTACAGCCCGGTTGGTTAGGGTTGACGATCACATCGGCAGCGGGCAGCTCAGCCCCCGGCAGATGGTGATCGGTAATCAGCGTCGCGATACCGCGAGCTTTGAGCTCGGCGACACCCTCCATGCTGGCGATGCCGTTATCCACCGTGATGACCACATCGGGCTGGCGCTCGGCTGCCAGCTTGGCTACCTCGAGCGATAGCCCATAGCCGAGCTTGAAACGGTCGGGCACCAGGTACTCCACCGTGGCACCCATCATGCGCAGCGCACGCAGACCCACGGCACAGGCGGTAGCGCCATCGCAGTCATAGTCGGCCACAATCAGCAGGCGTTTTTTGGCCGCGATGGCATCGGCCAGCAAGCGTGCGGCCTCTGTCGCACCTTTGAGCTGATCGGGGGGAAGCAGTGCAGCGCTGCGGGTATCCAGTTCATCACCGGCACGCACACCACGTGCGGCATACAAGCGCGCCAGCAAGGGATGCACCCCCGCTTCTTGCAATACCCAGGTGGCACGTGGCGGGATGTCTCGCTGGGCGATGTGGATGGTCTGGTTGGTTTGTGTCATGGAGGTTTCAAATAAAGAAGGGTGCTTTTGCTTTCAAGGCGCGGCAAGTACGGTAAGACGCGCAGCAGAGCGCCAGAATTGCCAAGTGTGGTGAGGGCGAATGATGAGTTCAAAACTGGCGGCCTCGCCTGGGGTTATCAAGCGGAGATGCTTGATCTGGCGGCGTTTCAGTGACGCCAGTAGCGGGGCAAACCAATCAGTTTCCAGCTGTAAAAGCGCGGCTCGCCAGGCGTCGGTATCGCCGCTGCGGGCGGGGATCTCGAGCGGGTCAAGCAGCACCAGCGCTTTATGGATCGTCAGGTTTTCAAAGCGCGATGGCGAATTTTTCACTGGTATGCCTTGATGAATTGCCGCACCTTGGCCAACCAGATCATTACCCCAGAAGGCTTCAAGAGGAGGTGTCGTTTTTATGGCTGAGGCTGGCAGGCAGCCGTTCCCCCATGGCCAGAGGGTGTTGATGGTCAGCTTTCCGGCGGCTTCTCGCGCCAGATTGACCGGATGCGTGTGTAGCAGCATGTTTGCTTCGTTGATGGCGTGTCGCCACGGAGCAGTTGCTTCGTTTTTAGGCAGCGGTATCGCTGCGCGGGTAATGTGGTCAGGCAGAGGCGGCAATAAAGTGAGGGTAGGTGCGTTGGTATGCAGGCGAAGATTCCACGCGGCAGGATTCAGCACTTGCAAGATGCCCAAGGCTGAAAAAGTCGGCGCTAGCGATACGGCGAGTGCTTCGGCTTCTGCCGCGCTCAAGTCGAGAAACTGCGGATCATCGACGCGCAAACGTGTTTGCTCGACACGTAGATGGATGGGGTCCAGGCATAGCCAGTCGTCCGTGTGGCTGGTGTCTTGCGTACTAAGGGTTAACCCGGTTAACCCGCGCAGTGCCGCAGCAGGCAAGACTGCAGTTGAACCGGATGGCGCCAGACCAAGGGTTTGTGCAATGGATTGATGGATGGTGCAAGGCGGCAAGCGGGTAAGTTTGCCCCGGCCGAGCAAGGTGGAAAAGGCGGGCAGAGCCTGTTGTTGAGTGAGATCACGAGTCAGGCCGCGAGTGAGGTCGAGAAGTGCCTGATGCGGCCAAATCAAACCTGGAACAATAAGCGTAAGCATCTCTGCATGTTAACATGCAGAACTTATTCGCAATGACCGATGGTGCTCTCCGTTTATTTTCCATGAAATATGAATTTCTCATCGGCTTGCGCTACACGCGCGCCCAGCCCCGTGAAGGCGGCGGCAATCAATTTATTTCCTTTATCGCGTTGATTTCCATGCTTGGCCTGGCGCTTGGCGTGGCGGCATTGATCATTGTGTTATCCGTCATGAACGGCTTTCAGAAAGAGTTGCGCGAACGAATTCTGGGCGTGGTCTCGCACATTCAAGTCAGCAGCGAATCCGGTGAGCTGGCCGACTGGAGCCATGTGGTGCAGGGCGTGGCGCGCCATCCGCAGGTGCGGGCTGCTGCGCCTTTCGTACAGCAGCAAGGCTTGCTGAGTTTTGACGGCCAGGTGCGTGGCGTGATGGTACGCGGCATTGTGCCCAAGGCGGAAGATACGGTGGCGAATTTCAGTCGCCACATGAGTGCAGGCAAGCTGGAACAACTTGTGCCTGGGGAATTCGGCATTGTGCTGGGCGCAGAGCTCGCGCATGGCTTGCAGGTGCGCGTAGGCGACAAGGTGACGTTGCTCGCGCCGCAAGGCTTGGTAACGCCTGCGGCGATTTTGCCACGCGTAAAGCAGTTTCGCGTGGTGGGCATTTTCGATGTGGGCATGTTTGAGTTTGATTCCGGCTTGGCGTTAATTGACATGAGCGACGCGCAAAAAATGTATCGCATGGAAGATCGCGTCTCCGGCGTGCGACTCAAGGTGAATGATCTGTTCGCTGCACCAAAAATCAGCCGCGAGTTGTTGCGCTATCTGGACGCCGATGTCGGGGTGACTGACTGGACACGCAGTCATGCCAATTTTTTTCGTGCCGTGGAAATTGAAAAACGCATGATGTTTCTTATCCTGTTGCTGATCGTCGCTGTGGCCGCCTTCAATATCGTGTCCACTCTGGTCATGGCAGTGCAGGACAAGCGTGCCGATATTGCCATTTTGCGCACATTGGGGGCGAGCCCGCCCAGCATCATGGGGATTTTTATCGTGCAGGGCACGCTGATAGGCGTTATCGGGCTCATGGCTGGCGTGGCGCTCGGCGTGGCCGTGTCACTGAACATTGATGTCGTGGTGCCCTTCATCGAGCGGCTGTTCGGCATGCAATTTCTGGCCAAGGACGTGTATTACATCAGCGAGTTGCCCTCGGACATGCATTGGTCGGATGTGGGTACGATCAGCGTGGTGTCGTTCGTGTTGACCATCCTGGCAACGCTGTACCCCAGCTGGCGCGCTTCGCGCACGCAACCGGCGGAGGCCTTGCGCTATGAGTGAAGTTATTTCCTGCGTCGGTTTGGTCAAGACCTTTCATCAAGGCGCAGTGGATGTGCCAGTGCTCGCCGGCGTCGATCTAAAAGTCGGCGCTGGTGAGACGGTGGCCATTGTCGGTGCCAGTGGTTCGGGCAAGAGCACGCTGCTGCATCTGCTCGGCGGGCTTGATCAACCAACTGCGGGCACGGTGTGGCTGCAAGGCAAAGACCTGGCTAAAGCCAGTGAAGCCGAGCGCGGCCGCTTACGCAATCAAACGCTGGGTTTTGTGTATCAGTTTCATCATCTGCTGGCTGAGTTTTCTGCATTGGAAAATGTCGCCATTCCGCTTTTCATTCGGCGCATGGCTCGCGCTGAGGCGCTGGCACAGGCATCCGCCGTATTGCAGCGCGTAGGTTTAAGTCACCGCCTGACGCATCAACCCGGCGCGCTGTCCGGCGGCGAGCGTCAGCGTGTTGCCGTAGCGCGCGCGCTAGTCACACAACCCGCTTGCCTGCTCGTCGATGAACCCACAGGCAATCTCGACCGCGCCTCGGCAGATGCGGTGTTTGATCTGCTGCTAGAACTCTGCCGCGAGCACGGCACTGCGCTGATCATGGTGACGCACGACGCCAGCCTCGCCGCGCGTGCCGCACGGGTGCTGCATCTTGAAGATGGTCGGCTGGTGGAGTGATAAAACAGACGGCGATTTTTTATAAAAATAAATCAATAAAAAGGGCCGCGTATAGCGGCCCTTTCATTTGGTGCATCTTTCAGCTTGTTAGCGTTCAGAGCGCAAATCCCAATCTACTGGTGATGCTGATTGTCATTGGATAACGCTATTCTGTCAAGTAAATTCCAATAGAATAAAACAACACAGCTAAGGGGTAGGCCATGCTACATAAAATGCGTTATCGGTTAGCACTCGACTTGGGATCGACATCGCTCGGATGGGCGATGATACGGCTTGATGCCGATAACCAGCCATGCGCAGTGATAAAGGCGGGGGTGCGTATTTTCTCGAATGGGCGAAATCCGCAGGATGGGTCATCGCTTGCGGTAACACGTCGTGAGGCACGAGCCATGCGCCGTCGCCGAGACCGCCTGCTTAAACGCAAAGCACGCATGATGCGCACGCTTATCGAATATGGATTTTTCCCTGCTGAAGCAATGCAGCGCAAGACACTGGAAACGATGAACCCCTTTGCTTTGCGTGCAAAAGGACTGGATGAGGCATTGACGCCTGCTGAATTCGGTCGCGCACTGTTTCACATTAACCAACGGCGTGGATTTAAAAGCAATCGCAAGACAGACAAAAAAGATAACGACAGCGGCGCACTGAAAACCGCCATCGGCAAGGTGCGAAAAACCATAGAGGCTGAAGGTTGCCGAACCATAGGCGAATGGCTGAGCAAGCGCGATGAGGCGGGTTTGACTGTCCGCGCGCGTTACCATCAGGATAAAGTCATCAAGGAAGATGGCAAATCAAAAATAGACAAGTATTACGACCTGTACATCGATCGTGCCATGATTGAACATGAGTTCGATGAGTTGTGGAAGAAGCAGGCCGCACTAAACCCAGTACACTTTACCGAGGTAGCCCGTGCTGATCTGAAAGACGTTTTGTTGCATCAACGTCCGCTCAAGCCCGTTAAATCCGGGCGGTGTACATTTATGCCGGATGAAGAGCGTGCACCGCTTGCTTTGCCGAGTACACAGCGCTTCCGTATGTATCAGGAAGTTAACAACCTGCGCATTTTGCGTGATGGCTTGCGGGAGGATTCGCTGACGTTGAAGCAGCGCGACGACCTCATTGCTGCGTTGGAAGAAAACAGCAAGCGCAGTTTTACGCAAATCAAGACATTGCTTGGGGTGGGCGGCGCAGTGCAGTTCAATTTTGAAGACCCGAAACGCCAGGAACTCAAAGGTAATACGACCAGCGCTATTCTGAGTAGCGTTAAACATTTTGGCAAAGCATGGTTTACCTTCGATGAAACCAAACAAGATGCCATCGTGCTTCAACTAGTCAAAGAAGAGAGTGAAGCCAAGCTTGTACGCTGGTTGCAAGACGAAACTAACATTGATGAGATGCACGCTGAAGCCATTGCCAAAGTCGGCTTGCCAGAAGGCTACGGCAGTTTGTGTGCAAAGGCGCTAGCTAAAATTCTGCCGGAATTGCGCCGTGATGTGGTTACCTACGACAAGGCAGTGCAAGCTGCTGGATTTGAGCACCACAGCAACATTAGCGCATCGTCTACAGGGGAAATTCTTCAATCATTGCCCTATTACGGGCAGCCGTTACAGCGTCATGTAGGTTTTGGCAGCAATGACCCAAGCGATAGCGATGAAAAACGCTATGGCAAAATCGCCAACCCCACCGTGCACATCGGGTTGAATCAGGTTCGGGTCGTGGTAAACGCACTGATTAAACGCTACGGCCACCCCAGCGAAGTGATTGTTGAGCTGGCACGGGACTTGAAGCAAAGCAAAGACCAGCGTGATGAGGAAAGCAAGCGGCAAGCTGAAAATCAAAAGCGCAACAAACGTTTGCGGGATGCCATTGCAGGTACTTTGGGGATTAGTGAAGAACGTGTCAGGCGCGACGATATTGAGAAAATGATTCTATGGGAAGAGCTTAGTTTTGACCCTGCGGACCGTCGCTGCCCCTATTCAGGTGCGCAAATCAGCGCAGCAATGTTGCTGAGCAACGAGGTGGAAGTCGAACACATTCTGCCTTTCTCGCAAACACTGGATGATAGCCTCAACAACAAAACGGTGGCACTGCGTCAGGCTAACCGAGTCAAAGGTAATCGCACGCCGTGGGATGCATTTGGTGCGCAAGCCGTGGCAGGGTTTGATTATGAAAGCATTCTTTCACGAGCCGAAGGCATGCCAAAAGCCAAGCGATACCGCTTTGCCGAAGATGGCTATCAACACTGGCTAAAAGATGATGCGGGTTTTCTGGCCCGTGCGCTTAACGATACTCGCCACATGAGTAAAGTCGCATTTGAATATCTCAAGTTGATTTGCCCCAGCACGCGCGTGATTCCCGGGCGCATGACGGCTATGCTGCGCAAAAAATTCGGTTTGAACGATGTACTTGGTTTGAACGGCGAAAAGAATCGCAATGATCATCGCCACCATGCGGTAGATGCCTGCGTGATCGCCGTGACAGACCAAAGCCTGTTACAGCGATTTGCAAAAGCGAGTGCCAGTGCGCGTGAGCAGCAGCTTAACCGCTTGGTCGAAAATATGCCGCTACCTTGGGACACCTATCGGGCGCATGTTCAGCGCGCTATTAACGCTATCTGGGTAAGCCACAAGCCGGATCATAGTCATGAAGGTGCAATGCATAACGACACGGCTTATGGTTTGCGCGGTGAAGGCAAAGTCAGCTTTCACAAAGTGGTGGAAGGGGTACGGACGCACATTGAGGATAATCTCAAAGTTATAGCAATCACTAACGCAAAAGCCACAGATCGGCATGGCTTGCTACCCAGTGGCGAACCAAAGCCATACAAAGGCTACAAAGGCGATAGCAACTATTGCATCGAGATTGTTTGCAATGAAAAAGGCAAATGGGAGGGTGAAGTTATTTCTACGTTTGCAGCCTACCAGCTAGCCCGAGAACATGGAGCTGCTCGGCTACGACATCCGACTTTGAGTGTCAGCGAAAAGCCATTGGTGATGCGGTTGATGATTGATGATGTAGTTAGATTACTTGTGGATAGGCAAGTCCGAACGATGCGTATTGCAACATTAAGTGGCAACGGGCAGATATTTATGGCGGACACAAGCGAAGCAAACGTTGATGCAAGAAATCGCAGTAAAGAAGAAACTTTTGCCTATGTTTCAAAAAAGGCAGGCTCTTTGCAGAAATCTACCGCACGTCGCGTCACTATTTCACCTATCGGCGAACTCCGCGATTCCGGCTTCAAGGAGTAAGCAAGTGATAGGCCGTATCGTCGAAGTGGCGGATGACCGGCGACACTTGTTTCTCTCGCGTGGATTTTTGGTGGTACAAGATACCGAAGGAGAGCGCAAAGAGCTGGGGCAGATTCCGCTGGATGACATCACAGCTGTAATCGCCAATGCCCATGGGTTAAGTTATACGAACAACCTGTTAGTGGCGCTGGCCGAGCGTTGCGCGCCCTTTGTGTTATGTGCGGCTAACCACAACGCAGTGGGCATGGTGTGGTCGATAGAGGGCAATTTTCAGCAAGCCAAGCGCTTTGATGCGCAGATCGCCGCCAAGCAACCATTGATAAAACGGCTATGGGCAGAAATCGTCAAATCCAAACTTCAGCAACAGGCAACCGCACTCGAAGCCACTGGCGCACCGCATGT
>JAUSMB010000036.1 GCA_030645365.1 Rugosibacter sp. | reverse complement strand
AGCTTGACGGTCATGGCGATATTATCACCTGGCATGACCATTTCAGTGCCGGCAGGCAGTTCAATCGCGCCAGTGACGTCCGTCGTACGGAAATAGAACTGGGGACGATAGCCATTGAAGAAAGGCGTATGGCGACCCCCTTCGTCTTTCGAGAGAATGTAGACCTCAGAGGTGAAATGGGTGTGCGGGTTAATGGAACCCGGCTTGGCGAGCACTTGGCCACGTTCAATTTCTTCACGCTTTGTACCCCGCAGCAAGACGCCGACGTTATCACCTGCCTGGCCCTGATCAAGCAGCTTGCGGAACATTTCAACGCCCGTACAGATGGTCTTGATCGTGGGACGAATGCCGATGATTTCAATTTCCTCACCGACCTTGACGATGCCACGCTCGACACGGCCCGTGACAACGGTACCGCGACCGGAGATAGAGAAGACGTCTTCGATAGGCAGAAGGAAAGGCTTGTCAATGGCACGCTCGGGTGTGGGAATGTAGCTGTCGAGGGCTTCGGCCAGTTTGAGAATAGCTTCTTCACCCAGAGGGCCTTTGTCGCCTTCCAGGGCCTTGAGTGCAGAGCCGTGAATGATGGGGACATCATCGCCGGGGAAATCGTATTTGCTGAGTAATTCACGGACCTCCATTTCGACAAGCTCGAGAAGTTCTGCATCATCGACCATGTCGCATTTATTCATGAAAACAATGATGTAAGGAACACCAACTTGGCGTGCCAGCAAGATGTGCTCACGAGTTTGCGGCATGGGACCGTCAGCTGCGGAAACGACAAGAATGGCGCCATCCATTTGGGCTGCGCCGGTGATCATGTTCTTTACATAGTCGGCATGGCCCGGGCAGTCAACGTGAGCGTAGTGACGGTTGGCGGTTTCGTATTCGACGTGTGCGGTGTTGATGGTGATGCCGCGAGCCTTTTCTTCAGGTGCCGCGTCAATTTGGTCGTAGGCTTTTGCTTCGCCGCCAAATTTGGCCGACAGTATCGTGGTGATCGCCGCTGTCAGCGTGGTCTTGCCGTGGTCAACGTGCCCAATCGTGCCTACGTTAACGTGTGGTTTCGTGCGCTCAAACTTGCTTTTTGCCATGTCAGTTACCTCAA
>JAUSMB010000033.1 GCA_030645365.1 Rugosibacter sp. | reverse complement strand
CTGCGCGGCCGTACCCCGATCAGCGGCACGGCGCTGACCGGCTCGCTGCTGTTTGCCGGTACGCTGGATTTGACTGCCGGACAAATTGCCCCGACCACGTTTTCAACGTTTGAGATTGCCGGACTGGCAGGAAATTCGATTTTGCGCACCCATGCGCCAAGCGGCGGTTCAACGTCAAGATTGCCTTTGTCGGCCTTTGGTGACGTGAAGTTGAGCGCCAATACCATCGAGCACGGTGGCATCATCCGCGTGCCGTTTGGGCGTCTGGAGCTGAATGCGCTCGATACCTTGAGTTTGTTGGCTGGCAGTGAGTTATCAACCTCCGGCAACGGCTTGACCGTGCCGGTGGGCACGACAGTGAATGGCGCCAGCTGGAATTACTTTCCCGCAGGGACTGCTGATGCGAATCGATTCATTCCGATCACCGAGCTGCCTGTCGCCAAGCAGGTATTGCTGAACGGCAGAATAATGGCCATTGCGCCAACGGCTCGCGTCTCGGCAGCAGGCGGGGGTGATGTCCAAGCGGCAGAATTTGTTTCCGGTGCGGGTGGCTTGACGGATTATCTGGCCAGCACGCCAGGCTTGTATGCGGTATTGCCCAACTACTCGTTTGCCTACGCGCCTTATGACGCGCAGATTCAGGCCGCAACCCAACTGATACCCGGCGAGCAGATTGTCATTACCATGGCGGGTTCTGCCCTGGCGCCCGGCCGCTACACCTTGTTGCCAGCCGCCTATGCACTGCTGCCGGGGGCTGTTCTGGTGTCCAGGGCGGTTGATCAGGGCAGCAGCGCCTTGAGTTCGGCACTGGCCCTGACCGATGGCAGCACCGTGGTGACCGGCTATCGCAGCGCCACCGGCACGGCGACGGCGGGTGACGATTTTCAGCGTTACCTGATTGAACCGACCGCAACTTTCCGCGCTAAATCACAATACAACCTGGTGAGTGGCAATGATTTCTTCACTAAACAAGCAGCGCGGTTAGGTACAGCCCTGGGCAATCTGCCCAAGGATGCGGGGCGTATTTCATTGGTGGCGACACAGTTGCTCGACTGGAAGGCGTTGTTTGATTTATCCGCGCCAGCGGGCAGCAAGGCGGGCGAATTTGATCTGGCGGTGCCGAATATTGTTCTGGTCAAGAACGGACAAGCGCAATCGGCGGGCCATACGGCAGCCGATGGCTACACGGTGGTGAGTACTGAAAGCCTGACCGCTACAGGGGCTGGCAGCGTTTTGCTGGGGGGTACGCGCACGGGTGCAAATGCTGCGGTAGACCTTGCAACAGTGAGCGATCATTTACAGGTTGAGGCTGATGTCAAGAGCAATGAATTACTGCTTGCGGCGAAGAAAAAAATCGAGGTGGCTGACGATGTGACCATCACGGCCGATGGCGCGACGGTGGCTGCGGCCGGGCAGTTGAACCTGACCGGTGATGGCGCCTTGCTGCGGGTTTCCAACCGCACGGGCGTGGATATTGTGCGCACCGGGGTGGCGCGAAATGTCGGCTTTGGTGATACGGCGATTGGGGCGCATGCGCAATTCAACGGTGCGCAAGTGGATGTAGATACCACCGGTAACCTGTCGCTGGACAGTACCGCCGTGCTTGCTGCCAAGTCATTTGGCCTGGGCGCTGGCCGCATTGCATTTTCTGGCCCATCGCCTGAAGGAGATAGCGTGGTCATTGACGGCACGTTGCTGGAATCGGTGCGTGCTGCCAATAGCCTCTCCTTGCGCAGTTACAGCACCATCGACTTTCTTGACAGCCTGAACCTTGCACTGGTGGGCAATGGCCGCTTGCTGCTTGACGCTGCCGGGCTGCGCGGGTTGGGCGATGCAACGGATACGGTGAATTTGAGCGCTGGCGAAGTACTGTTGCAGAATTCGTCGGGCGGCACGCTGACGGCCAGCGGCCGAGGCACACTGAACATCGAGGCGCATCCGCCATTGCGTGATGGCACAACAGGCGGTCTGGAAATTGGCGGCGGCAGCCAAGCGCTGGGCTTTGATCATGTCACGCTGGCTTCCAAAGGGGATGTGAGTTTTTCAGGCACGGGCCAGCTCAATACCCAGGGTAATCTTGACCTGGTAGCCGAGCGGGTGACTGGCAAGACGGGTACTGATCAGCAAGTGACTTCGGGCGGGGTGCTGACCGTGAGACGACCGGATGGCGGACACTCCCTGGGCGAACGCGTTGGTCTCGGCGCCAAGCTGGCGCTGACCGCTCAGCGTGTGGTGCAGAACGGCACGATTGATCTGCCTGGCGGGCAGCTTTCGGTCACTGCGCTTAACACTGCAAATGCCGCTTATGGTGTTGAGTTTGGTGCAGGCTCGGTCACGCGGGCCGGGGGTTTTTCGACAACGACGTCGGATGGATGGCAGGTGCTTGGTGATGCCGGATCAATCGATGTCTCTACCCAGCAAGGCGCGATCAAATTGGATGGCGTTATCGGCGTTGCGGCACAAGCCGGTGGGGGAAATGCAGGGCAGCTTGCGTTCTCTGCGGTTGGCACCAATGGCGCGCTTGATCTGGGTAGCACAGCCGCGCTCGAAGGGGGGGCGGGCGCCGGTGGCAAAGGGGGCACGCTGACAGCCGACCTGCAAGCGCTGGCGGACAATAGCAGCATCAGCACCGATGGGCTGGACGGGCTTGCCAGCGCCACGCGCGACTTTACGCACAAGTTTGACTTGCGCGTGCGCAGCGGCAATGTGGCGCTGGCCACACAACAAGTCAAAGCCGAAACAGTTTCTATTGCAGCCGATGCGGGCAGTTTGACGGTGAATTCAACCATCAATGCCAGCGCGCCACAGGGTGGCGTGGTGCAGCTTGCGGCGCGGGACGATGTCACATTGGGTGCGACCGGCCAGATACTGGCTAACTCCACACGCGCCGGTGCCAACGGGGGCGATGTGCTGCTGGCTTCAACCACTGGTTTGGTCAACCTTGCATCGGGTTCCATGATTAACGCCGGTGGTGATGATGCGCAGGATGGCCGCGTCGTGCTGCGTGCCGCGCGGGGCGCTGCGACGGTAAATATCGCACCAATCAACGGGAATATCACCGCAGGTGAAGTTTCTATCGAGGCGGTGAAAACATATACCGGATTTACCTCGTTGCAGACCGGGGCTACGACGGTTACTACATCAGGCACTGCGCTGGGGCAAGATGCGATAGCGGGTGATAACACGGCCTTCATGGCGAACAAGGCTGCGATCCTCGCCAGTCTTGGCGTTGCAAGTGATCCGCGCTTTCACTTGCGGCCGGGGGTGCAGGTTGATGCGGTTGGCGACTTTACGGTCACCAACGACTGGAACCTTTATTCAGCCAACCGCCCTGGTGGCGAGCCAGGATTTCTGACGCTGCGTGCCGCCGGTAATTTGAACATCAACGGCACGATTTCCGACGGATTTAACGGCGTAGCGCGCAATTCGGTCTTGCAGTCGGGCGACGCCTGGTCGTTGCGTTTGGCGGCAGGCGCTGATCTGGGCGCAGCCAACCCGCTGGCGGTTAACCGCAACCTGACCGGTGATTTGACGGTTGCAGGCGGCAAGCTGTTGCGCACGACCTCGGGTTCGATCGAGCTGGCGGCGAGTCGCGATATCGTGCTCGGCGGCACGACAGCAGCACCCGCTACGGTGATGGTCACTGGCACGCCTTCCGCGCTTGACCCGGCTCTGGCCGCTGATTTCACGAATCCTGCCAATGCGGTCTTTACTGCCCGTGGTGGCCACTTGACCGCCAATGCCGGGCGTGACTTGAAAAGTCCAGTGAGTGATCAGACCCTGGTCAATAACTGGTTCTGGCGCTCGGGACGCCTGGATTCAGTCGGTCAATTTTCTTCCAACAGCCTCGCCTGGTGGAGCCGTTTCGACCTGTTCCGCCATGGCTTCGGCTCATTTGGTGGCGGCAATATCGCGTTGAGCGCCGGGCGGAATATCCAGGATGTCGGCGCTTTTGCGCCCACCTCGGCACGCATGGCGTCGCTCACGCCGGACGCTTCGAAACTGGTTATTGAAAACGGCGGCGACATTGAGGTGTCGGCAGTGGGCAACATCGCGGGGGGAACCTTCTTTGTCGGTCGCGGCCAGGGCAGCCTCACGGCGGGAGGTGCGATCACCACGGGTACGCAGCTTAACGCGACAATAGGCCCGCTGGCGCCGGTGTTGGCGCTGGCGGACGGTGGCTGGACTGTGCGCGCCCGCAGTGATGCGGCGATTACCGCAGCCTTCAATCCGACGATTATGGTGCCTAACAGAAACAACACCGGCAGCTTCTTTTACACCTATGATGCCGAGGCGTATTTGGATGTAGCCAGTACGGCGGGAAACTTCTCCTGGCGGAATGTCAGTGAGGCTGCATTTAGAAATGGCTTGGTAACCCTGCCTGCGGGCACGACCGAAGATCTGGCTCCTTTTAGTAGCGTTACTCTCCAGACGCCTTACATCGCACCGCCCAAGGTGCGCATAGTGGCCTATGCCGGAGATATTGGTTTTTATAACGACAACGCGGCGGGTATTTCTCTCTATCCCTCAGCGACGGGGAATCTTGAGCTTTATAGTGGCAACGATATTGTATTGAACACGTCACTCCGCGTGATGGACAATTATCCCGCTGATTTGGCCAGCGTGACGAAGCCTGTTTTCAATGCCGTTAACTTATCTATTACAGGGCTAGCCGGGAGCGATGTCGTCTACGATATCAACAGGCTGAGATTCACCGATCTGCATTCGAGTGACACCAATCCCCTGCGCATTCAGGCTCAGGGTTCGCTCACGATAGCTGACGGCAAGAAAATCATTTCGCCCAAGCAGGCTGTGATAACGGCGGGGCTGGACATCACCAATTTGTCCTTGTTTGGCCAACACCACCGTTCAGACGACCTGACATTGATTTCTGCCGGACGTAATTTCATCAACAACACAGCAGTGGGAGTCAACGGATTGATCTCTCTGGCCGGGCCGGGCTTACTGGAAATCAATGCCGGGCGGCAGTTAAGTCTGGGCGCATCCGCCGGGGTCGAGACGGTTGGCAATTTGTATAACACGACCTTACCCAGTGCGGGCGCATCGGTCAAGCTGGCGGCAGGCCTTGATGCCTCGCTGGATACAGCGGGGCTGGCTGGATTTTTGAATACCTATCTGGCCGCATCCGGCGCGCCCAGCGGTGCGAACTATCGCGATGATCTGGTCAATTATGTCAAGCAAACACTCAAGCAGGGTGATGGTGTGAGCTACAGTTATGCGGATGCGTTGAATCTGTTGCAAGGCTTTAGCGAAGACGGGCAGATCGCATTTGTCAAAACGGTGCTGGCGCAGGAATTTGCCCGCACTTATCTGGCGCCGGGCAAGACGTATGCGGCAGCCTGGACGCAAGCGGCGGCGGATGCGGGTGTTGCGCAGGATGTTTATGCCGGCAAGACTTTCGAGCGCGTGCGCGACGATATTTTGTTCAATGAGCTTAAATTGGCCGGTATTGCGGGCTCCGCCGCCAAAGGCGCAGCGGCCAAAAATGCGGGCTATGCGCCTGGATACAAGGCCATTGAGCTCGCCGGTTACGGTGCGCCGTTTGGCTTTATCGGCAACATCGACCTGATCGAGAGCAAGGTGCAGACCAAGAGTGGCGGTGGCATCACATTCAGCGCCCTTGGCGGCGGCGTGAACGTCGGTCTGAGTGCTGATGTGTCCAGCGTGATTGGCCAGGCTAAATCGGCTGATCAACGCGGCGTGGTGGCTTTTGCCGGCGGCGATATCCGGGCGTTTATGGACCGCGATTTTCTGGTCAATGCGCAGAAGGTTTTTGTTATCGGCAAAGGTGACATTCTGCTGTGGAGTTCGAATGGCAACATTGACTCCGGCAAAGGGTCCAATAACACGGTGACCGTGCCGCCACTGGTGCCAAAAATCAATCCTACAGATGGCAGCATTTCATTTGAGCTGCCGACGCTGGCTAATGGCAGCGGCATCGGTATTCTCGCCGCCTCGGATAGTGAGGCGAGCGGGACGGCCTTCCTGTTCGCACCACGTGGCGAGGTGATCGCGCTGGATGCCTTTATCCGCGCGCCGTCTGTCTTCTTTGACCCGGAAAAGATACGCGGCGCCGATAACGTGATTGGTGTTTCAGCCAACCCGGTCAGTGCGCCGGCGGTGGCAGGCGTTGCCGGGCTGGGGAGCACATCCAATCCGAACGAGGCGCAAAGCACGAGTAATCAAGCACCCAAAACCGGGGAACGTGAGAAGAACTCGATCCTCACCGTGGAAGTATTGGCCATGGGTGATGGTTCGGTATCCGTAGAGGATGAGGGAGATGCTTCTGACCCAGAGAATAAAAAGAAGAAGAAGCCTGCGTCATAAAGTTGTCGTAAGGCTTGAAGTTAAAGACTGCACCGCCCATGGATAGTCTTTTCGGACTATCCATGGGCGATTTTTTAGAACTGTCACGTAATACCTACTCAGTAGACTGCGCCATTCTGTTTTAACCCCATTGACCCCATTGCCCTTTCTCATGAACTTAAAACACGCATTGCTTTTTGCTGCAGCTATTCCCCTGGTTGCTCATGCCTGGTGGGACGATACCTGGACCGAGCGTCGGGTGGTTGTTCTGGATACTTCTGCCACGGGCGTTGAGACAGCTGCGGTTGTGTCCGGTGCGGTCTTGCCGGTACGCCTGCATAGTGGCAACTTCGATTTTGCGGCGGCCAAGCCGGATGGCAGCGATATCCGATTTGTGGCGGCAGACGATAAAACGCCATTGAAATATCACGTGGAACGTTTTGATGGGGCGAACGAGCTGGCCGTGGTGTGGGTGCAGGTGCCGCAGATTGCGCCCAAGACGGCCGGGCAGAAGGTGTATGTGTATTTTGGCAATGCGGAGGCGCCGCCTGAAAATGTGCCTGCGGCGGCGAGCTTTGATGCGTCAACCAGCGCGGTGCTGCATTTCCGCGAAGGTGAGGCGCGCCCGTTGGATGCCTCTGCCAACGCCAATAATTCAACGACGGATGTCGCGGTGGAGAACGCAGGTTTGCTTGGTGCGAGCGCCCGATTTTCTCAAGCGCCATTGGTGCTGGCAGCATCCCCCAGCCTGAGCCTTGCTGCGGGTGGTGCATTCACTTTTTCGGGCTGGATCAGGTTTGTTGATGCAGCAACAAAAGCCGCGTTATATGCCCAAGGGCCGGTGGTTATCCGACTGGATGGCGGCAAGCTGAGCCTGGAAGGCGTGAGCGCACAGCCGCTCACCGGCGGGGCGCTGGCACCGAATGCCTGGCACCATGTGGCGGTAAAAGTCGGCGCTGGCAAGACGGCGATTTATGTGAATGGCGCCGAGGTAGTGGCCGGCGAAGGCGCGCTGCCTGCGGTGCAGGGCGAGGTGCGGATCGGCGAGGGGCTGGCCGGCATGATGGATGAGGTGCAGATCGCGAATACCGAGCGTTCTGCCGACTGGATCAAGCTGGCTGCCAGCGCGCAGGGCGCGGAATCGAAGCTGCTGACGGTGACTGCCGATGAGGAGGCTGCCAGTGGCGGCGAGCCTTCTTACATGGGCATTTTGCTCGCCAATTTGACGTTCGATGCGTGGGTGGTGATTGCTATTTTGATGGTCATGCTGGTGATTGCCATCATTGTGATGTACACCAAGGCACGGCTGATCAGCGTGACGGACA
>JAUSMB010000021.1 GCA_030645365.1 Rugosibacter sp. | reverse complement strand
CAAGTTGGCCGAGTTGCAATATGGCAAGCTGCCGCAGCTCGAAGCGCAATTGAAGAGCGCGGACGCCGCATCGCAAAAAGTCGGCGCTGGCGAGACGGCGACGAAAAAGCTTTTGCGCACGCAAGTCGGCGTCGAGGAAATCGCCGAGGTTGTGTCGCGTGCGACGGGTATTCCAGTCAGAAAAATGATGCAGGGCGAGCGTGAAAAGCTGCTGGCGATGGAGGAGTTTTTGCACAAACGCGTCGTTGGTCAGGATGAAGCCGTGCGTCTGGTGTCGGACGCGATCCGTCGTTCGCGCGCCGGCTTGTCCGAAGAAAGCCGTCCGTATGGCTCCTTCCTGTTCCTGGGTCCCACGGGGGTGGGCAAGACCGAGCTGTGCAAGGCGCTGGCCGGGTTCCTGTTCGACGCCGAGGATCACTTGATCCGCATCGACATGAGCGAATTCATGGAGAAGCATTCCGTCGCCCGCCTGATTGGCGCGCCGCCGGGCTATGTGGGTTACGAGGAGGGCGGCTATCTCACCGAGCAGGTGCGCAGGAAACCCTATTCGGTGATCCTGTTCGACGAAATCGAAAAAGCACATCCGGATGTTTTCAACGTGCTGCTGCAAGTACTCGACGATGGGCGCATGACTGATGGCCAGGGCCGCACGGTGGATTTCAAGAACACGGTCATTGTCATGACGTCGAACCTGGGCAGCCAGATGATCCAGCAGATGTCCGGTTCGGATTACGGGGTGGTCAAACTTGCCGTGATGGGCGAGGTGAAGACGCATTTCCGTCCGGAATTTATTAACCGGATTGACGAAATCGTGGTCTTCCACGCACTGGACGAAAAACATATCGCCAAGATCGGGCGCATTCAGTTGCAGTATCTCGAAAAACGCCTGGCGCGCATGGATATGTCAATGGAAGTCAGCGAAGCCGCAGTGGCATTGATTGCCGAAGCAGGCTTCGACCCGATATTCGGTGCGCGGCCATTAAAACGGGCGATTCAGGAAAAAATCGAGAATCCATTGGCGCGGCAGATGCTGGAAGGCAAGTTCGCCGCCAAGGACGTGATTCGCGTGGATGTGGCAAAGGGGCAACTGGTGTTTACCAAGGCGTAACGAAAGTCGGCGCTGGTGATACGGCGAGGTTGTGTCTGCCCCAGCGCTAATGGCTTAGTTCGGCATGACGCTGGCAGGAAACGAGGTGATCATTGACCATACCCGTGGCCTGCATGTGCGAATACATCACCGTGGGGCCGATGAAGCGGAAGCCGCGTTGTTTGAGTTCCTTCGATAAAGCCTCCGCCTCAGGCGTGATGGCGGGTACTTCCGTCATCGAACGCCAATGGTTGATGCGTGGTCGGCCATCGACAAACTGCCAGAGCAACTGATCCAGCGTGCCGCCTTGTTCGTAAAGTTTTAGTACAGCCTGAGCGTTGGTGATGCTAGCGGCAATTTTCAGGCGATTGCGCACGATGCCCGCGTCGGCCAGCAAACGGGCAACATCTTGCTCGCCGTAGCGGGCAATTTTTTGTACGTCAAAACCATCAAAGGCGCGGCGATAGTTTTCACGTTTGCGCAAAATCGTGATCCATGACAAGCCGGCCTGCGCGCCTTCCAGCAGCAGGAATTCAAACAAGGTGCGCTCGTCATGACAAGGCACACCCCATTCGGTGTCGTGATAGGTCATGTACAGCGGATCGCTGCCACACCAGGGGCAACGCACGTGGATTGTGGATTGCGTAAGGAGTAGGGATTGTTTCTCTTGGCTCATTGCCTGCTTCCTTTGGGGATACTCAATGATTTTTTTGAAAATGACGAACGGTGATAAAAGTTACACGATGTCATCATGATATCAACGGGGTATCGAGTAAAATTATCTTTTTTACCATCAAGAAATAGAAATGGCGTTGATTATTCAAAAATATGGTGGCACCTCGATGGGGTCGCCTGAGCGTATTCGTAATGTTGCTAAACGCGTCTCACGCTGGAAAGCTCAAGGACATCAGATCGTTGTCGTAGTCTCTGCCATGAGCGGTGAAACTAACCGGCTGGTTGCTTTGGCCCATGAGGTGTCCCCTCAGCCCGATTTGCGCGAGATGGACGCGATGCTTGCCACGGGCGAACAAGTCAGCATCGCTTTGCTGGCGATGGCGTTACGCGATCTTGGCCTGAAAGCCAAGAGCTACACGGGGGGGCAGGTAAAGGTTTTGACAGACAGCGCCTTTTCCAAAGCGCGGATTCTGAATATCGAAGAAAGCAACATCCGCCATGATCTGAATAACGACACCGTAGTAATTGTTGCCGGTTTTCAAGGGGTGGATGCGAATGGCAATATCACCACACTAGGACGTGGTGGTTCCGATACCTCTGGCGTTGCCTTGGCTGCCGCCCTGCAGGCGGAAGAATGTCAAATCTATACCGATGTGGATGGCGTATACACCACGGATCCGCGCATCGTGCCTGCGGCCAGAAAGCTCGATCAAATCACCTTTGAAGAAATGCTGGAAATGGCCAGTCTGGGTTCAAAGGTGTTGCAAATTCGCTCGGTTGAGTTTGCCGGAAAATACAAAGTCAAACTGCGTGTGCTCTCCAGCCTGGAAGAAGAAGGCCAGGAAACTGCTGGCACACTGATCACTTTTGAGGAAGATACCACCATGGAACAACCCATTATTTCAGGGATTGCATTCAATCGCGACGAAGCCAAGTTAACCGTATCGGGCGTGCCGGATCGCCCCGGTATTGCTTATCAAATTCTGGGGCCGATTGCCGACGCCAATATTGATGTCGATATGATTATTCAGAACGTTGGCCATGATGGCTCAACGGACTTTTCATTTACTGTCAATCGCAGTGAATATGCACGAGCCAAGAAGATGTTGGAAGAGCAAATAAAACCTCACGTCGGTGCGCTGAACATTGACGGGGATAACAAGATTTGCAAGGTATCCGCAGTGGGTGTCGGCATGCGCTCTCACCCGGGTGTAGCCAGCAAAATGTTCCGCACGCTGGCTGAAGAAGGAATCAACATCCAAATGATTTCCACATCCGAGATCAAGATTTCAGTTGTCGTGGATGAAAAATATCTTGAACTGGCAGTGCGTGCACTGCATCGTGCATTCGATTTAGACCAAGCCGCCGTCTAGTTTTTTTACTGCACCATGGTTGCATGGTGTGGGAATTGGTGAGGACTGGAGATAGGTTGGCGGGAGGTTAAAAAACACCGAGCGCCAACCCATTCGCCATGAGGCTGCCAAGTGTTTCGCAGCGCAGAAGGTCTTCTGTTGAAATAGTTTTTGGATGCAGAATCTCCTCTGCCGTTTGTGCGTGCGTGCAGACAATCAGCGGGTCTGCAACAGCACGTAATCGCCAGCCTGTAGTAATACGATCAATCTGTCGAGCAGCATTGTGCCCATCACTGCCCGCGCAAATCATCGTGGCATAGGCTCGGCCAGTGATTTTTTCGAGCGCTGGATAGTAGCAGCGGTCAAAGAAGTCTTTCATCAATCCGGAAACCGCGCCAAGATTTTCTGGTGTTGCAAAAACATAAGCGTCAGCAGCAAGTACATCATCTGCTGAAGTTTCTGACGCCAGTTTGAGCTGTGTGAGAATCTTTCCTTCTGTGTCAGAGTCTTTGGCGCCTTTGATCAAGGCGTGAGCCATCTGCCGCGTACCGCCTGTTAGTGAGTGGTAAACCACAAGCAACGTCTTTTGGGTTTGCATGACGGTCAGCAGCGTTAAATTTTTGCGGTAACCTGGCTAGGTATCAAGCAAGTTGGTTCTGTTTCAACAGGACTCTCTCAACCGGTGTTTCAGGTTGCGTCACAGCGTTGTGTCACTGTTGTGCCTGAGGATTATTTTTCCTGCAGAGCACTATTCAATCGTTGGGCACGTGCTTTGGATTCGGCTTTGTTCATTTCAGATACTTGCCGACCATACGCTTCACGAGCCTCAAGACCACGTTGAGTTGCTTCAATACTTCGAATGCAACGCCAGCGGGTGCCTGTCTTGGTAACCATCCGGCGCATTTCTTCACGGGGGTGATGCGTGCGACAGTGGTAGCAATAAACTAGTTCTTTTGTTTCTTTAGTCATGGAAACGCCATTGATTACATCATAACAGTAGTAATTACGATCTATCGAGATCCTTGCCAAACTGTAACAGAGTGCAGCAAAGGGGCCAATTCTGACATATTCGTGTGCTAATTTGTCTTTAGCTACTAAATTCTTATAACGTTTTTGAATCGCCTGCTTACAGTGAGCCAATGATCAATTTGATGCAACAGTGCAGTGAAAATCACGCTGGCTGGTGGGCGGTACTGGGATCGAACCAGTGGCTTCCACCGTGTGAAGGTGGCACTCTACCGCTGAGTTAACCGCCCGCGAAAAGAGCCTAGCATTTAATCACAGATGGGCTATCAGGTCAATCGCCTAGCGTCTGGGATGACGTAAAATCAAGCATCTCCACCTTACGTTCGTTTTTATCCTTATGACTGTACGCACCCGTTTTGCCCCTAGTCCAACCGGTTTCCTGCATATTGGCGGAGCTCGCACTGCCTTGTTTTCATGGGCCTACGCCCAGCGACATGGCGGAAAATTCATTCTGCGCATTGAAGATACGGATGTCGAGCGCTCAACACCCGAGGCTGTAAAGGCAATTCTCGATGGCATGCAATGGTTGGGGCTAAATCATGATGAAGGCCCGTTTTACCAAATGCAGCGCATCACGCGTTACAAGCAAGTGATAGACGACATGTTGGCGGCAGGGACTGCCTATCTTTGCTACACCACGCGGGACGAACTGGATGCGCTGCGTGCCGAACAGGAAGCGCGTAAAGAAAAACCGCGTTACGATGGCCGCTGGCGCCCTGATGCCGGCAAAACCTTGGCGCTCGTGCCAGACGGCGTGCCACCCGTCGTGCGCTTTCGTAATCCGACCGATGGTGTGGTGGTTTGGGACGACCAGGTCAAAGGGCGAATTGCGTTTTCCAATGGCGAATTGGACGATTTCATTATCGCCCGTGCCGATGGTACGCCGACCTATAACTTTTGCGTGGTGGTGGATGACTGGGATATGGCAATCACCCATGTGATTCGTGGCGACGATCATGTCAACAACACGCCACGGCAGATCAATCTGCTGCAGGCACTGGGTGCGCCCGTGCCTTGTTACGCGCATTTGTCGATGATTCTTGGAGACGATGGTCAGAAATTGTCCAAACGGCATGGTGCGGTGTCGGTGATGCAGTATGACGACGATGGATATTTGCCTGAGGCCGTGCTGAACTATCTGGCTCGTCTTGGGTGGTCGCATGGCGATGAGGAGGTGTTCAGCATGGACCAGTTCACGCAGTGGTTCGATCTTGATCACATCACCGCGTCAGCCGCGCAATTCAATACCGAAAAACTCAATTGGCTTAACGCGCATTACATCAAGGCAGCTGATCCGCAACGCCTGGCGGCTGAGGTTGTGCGCCGTTTGGCACGGCAAGGTGTCGCAACAGCGGGTGGCCCGGACGTTGCCAAGGTGGCTGCGCTTTACCGTGACCGGGCGGGCAATCTGAACGAACTGGCTGACGCAGTACACCCGTTTTATGTGCTGGCGCATGCGAGCGAAGAAGATCATGCGTACCATCTGACGGAGACTGCATGCAATGCTTTGGCGGCTCTGCGCAATCGCTTAACGGATTGCACATGGCAAGCGGCTGAGCTAGGACAGCTGGTGAAACAGACCGCTGCCGAACTCGGGTTGAAAATGCCGCAGGTAGCAATTCCCCTGCGTGTTGCTTTGCTGGGTTTGCCGCAATCTCCGGCGATTGATGCCGTGCTGGAAGTGCTGGGGCGCGAGCGAGTGCTTGAGCGATTGAATTCTGTGCTGGCCTGATCAATGGCTGGATAAAAAAACGCTTCCGAGTCGCGATGACCGGGAAGCGTTTTGATGACGGGTTTGTAGCAGATTAGCGGCTGATGAGTGTGCCGTTGTCCAAGCGCACTTTGTCACCTTCGCGCCACACGGGTGATGCCTCGCTAGGGAAGACCTGCGTGGTGCCATCTTCATAGCGTACTACCGTCTCGTAAGTCTGTTTTTTCTTCATGGTTTTTTCAATCTTGTTGCCGGCCAGCGCGCCGCCCACCACGCCGGCGACGGTAGCCACTGTACGGCCGCGGCCTTGGCCGACCTGATTACCCAGCAAGCCACCCACCACGCCACCAGCAACACCGCCCACACCGCTGCCCTCAGGTTCAACGGTCAATGTGCGGATTTGCTCGACGACACCACAGTCATGGCACTTTGCGGGGGAGGCAACTGCAGAAGTCGGCGCTGGTGAGACGGCAGGTTTTGCTTTTTTTGCCACCTGTTTCTTCGCAGGCGCGTCATTTTTTTTCGGTTGCACATGTTTTGCCGATTCACTTGGCATGACGGATTCTGTTGAGTCTGCAATTTTGATGGGATCGGCAAAATCGGCAGTTTTTTCTGCTGCGAGTTTCTCTGTCTGGCTGATAAGCGTCTCAGGTTTGGGAGCGGCCGCTGGATTCGGCAGTATGCCAGTCAGTACGCCTACGCCAGCCAAAGAAAGAGTAGTCACTGCGATGGCTGCAGTGAGTATTAGCGGGTGAGTACGGGATGGGGATGGTGTGGTTTGCATAAAATTCTCCTGAGCAATTACAACGAACAAACAGAATAACTCAGTCAAACAGACAATGGGGAAAACGATACTTCCTGTTACAGATCAGCGTTGTTGCTAACGTTTTTACGCCGCAACGCCTGCAGGTAAAAACGTGCGGGGTCAATCTGCTTGACCAGCGCTGGCTCAAGCGGCAAAGGCTCGCCTGCTAACTGGCTGGCCAGCAATTCAGCGACCAGCGGTGCCCAGACCAGACCGCGTGCGCCGAGGCCGAGCAGCACATGCAACCCCGGGAGGCGTGGCATGGTAGCGAGCGTGGCTTGCTCCATGTCTTTGGCCGATAGCGGCGCGGGGAGGGTGCCGACTAGCGGTACGCGATCGCGTGCCGTCGAGCGTATGCCGACGCGACCTGTTAGCGAGTGGGCATTAATACCAAGCGCTGTGCCTGGTAGTAGTTCTTCAAGGCGTTGCAGGTTGCCTTCATGATCGCTCAAGCGGCTTTGCAGATCGCTGTCACCGCTGTCGAAGCTGGCGCCAATGCAGATAGCGCCAGATTCTGGCGGTGTTAAATAGCCGGAGCGGCAAAGCACATGACGCAGCGGTGGGTCATTGTCATTGCCTGCCAGTTTTTCCAGATAGCTGATCTGGCCACGTATTGGCAGGAGCGTCAGAGGCACGGGGCAGGGCAATAGTGCCTGGGCCGCCTGAGCATTCGCAAGAATCAGATGCGGCGCGCTGCCCAGCAAATGATCGGCGCTGTCAAATATCTGCCAGCCATCGATGGTTTGCTCTAGCCGCGCCACTGTGACGCTATAGTGCGTTTTGATGCGTTCAGCGCCTAGCGCAAGCAGGGCGTTGCATAAACTCACCGGATCGACCCAGCCTCCTTCAGGGAACCACCAGCCGCCATGTGCCAGTGGGCGGCCTATTCGCGCTTCGGCAGCTGCATGATTTAGAAAGCTGACCAGTTTCGCAGGCAGATTCAATTCATTTAGCGTGGCACATTGCAGTAATTCATGTTCGGCATCGCGCGCAATATGCAGCACACCGCAGGGCGACCAGCGCACGCCAGGAAGCTCAGTCAAACGGCGCAGCGCATACAGGTAGCAGGCACGTGAAAGCCGCGCTGCTGGCGCATCATCTCTGGTCAGCAGCGGCAGCAATACACCGGAAGGGTTGCCCGAAGCTTCTTGCGCCGGTGCGGCGTTGCGCTCATAGAGATCAACCTGCCAGCCACGCTTGGCCAGCCGTTCGCTGATCGCAATACCTGCGAGTCCTGCGCCGATGACCAGGGCTTTATGCTTGCTGCGCATAAAAAAGTCGGCGCTGGTGGGACGGCGACTTTACTTTATTCAGGACGCATTTGCGGAAACAGGATCACATCGCGGATGGAGGCGGAATCGGTGAGCAGCATGATTAGCCGGTCGATGCCGATACCGCAGCCGCCGGTGGGTGGCAAGCCATATTCAAGGGCGCGAATGTAGTCGGCGTCATAAAACATGGCTTCCTCATCACCGGATTCCTTGGCTTTGGCTTGTTCTTGAAAGCGCGCAGCCTGATCTTCCGGATCGTTCAATTCGGAAAAACCATTGGCGATTTCGCGGCCGACAATAAACAGTTCAAAACGTTCGGTGACTTCCGGATTACTATCACTGCGCCGCGCCAGGGGAGAGACTTCGGCGGGATAGTCGATGATGTAGGTGGGTTCCCACAATTCGGCTTCGGTGGTTTCTTCGAACAAGGCAAGTTGCAAACCGCCTAGTCCAGCATTGCAAAGATGAGGGGCGTTCAGGTCGCACTTCAGATCAGCCAGCTTTTGCCGCAGCCAGGCGATATCATTGAGTTGCTCAAATGAATAACCGGGGTGATATTGGTTAATGGCGCCGACGATGGTGAAGCGAGCAAAGGGTTTGGATAAATCCAGCGTGCGGCCTTGGTATTCGAACACTTCGGTGCCTAACGCCTCGCGTGCCGAATGACGCAACAGGCCTTCGGTGAAGTCCATCAGTTGCCGATAGTCGGTATAGGCTTCGTAAAACTCCATCATGGTGAATTCGGGGTTATGCCGTGGCGAGAGCCCTTCGTTTCTGAAATTGCGATTGACCTCGAATACTTTTTCAAACCCGCCGACGACAAGGCGCTTGAGATACAGCTCGGGCGCAATGCGCAGGAACAATTCCATATCGAGCGCGTTGTGATGCGTCTTGAAGGGTTTGGCTGCTGCACCACCGGGAATTGGGTGCATCATCGGCGTTTCGACTTCCAGAAAACCGTGATGTGTCATGTAGTTGCGGATGGATTGCACCATGCGGCTGCGTGCAACAAAAGTGAGGCGTGTCTGCTCATTGGTGATGAGGTCGACATAGCGATTGCGATATTTCTGCTCGATATCGGTCAAGCCATGAAATTTTTCCGGCAGCGGCCGCAAGGATTTGGTCAGCAGACGAATCTCGCTGCAATGGACAGTGAGCTCATCGGTTTTGGTTTTCATCAATGTGCCTGTGCAGCCAATGATGTCACCGCTATCCCAGTGTTTGAATGCACTGTGTTCCGCTTCGCCGATGGAATCGTTACTGATAAAAAGCTGAATGCGTCCGGACATATCCTGAATCGTCGCGAAACTGGCCTTGCCCATCACGCGCTTGAGCATGATGCGCCCGGCCACTTTGACGGTGATCGGTATCGCTTCAAGTTCTTCGCGAGTTTTTGTGGCGTAGAGTTCATCCAGGCGCCCCGCAAGGTTTTCGCGGGAAAAGTCGTTAGGAAACGCCTGGCCTGACGTGCGCCATGCCGTAAGCTTTTCGCGCCGTTCGGCGATCAGACGGTTTTCATCGACAGGAATAACAGGTTGTTCGCTCATGGGAATCGTCCGGTGTTTGCGTGAAATGATTGCATAAAATTATGGCGTGAGAAATTACACGCCTTGTTTCAGGCTGGCTTCAATAAATGGGTCAAGATCGCCATCGAGCACTTTTTGCGTGTTCGAGGTTTCAACATTGGTGCGTAAATCCTTGATACGGCTTTGATCTAACACGTAGCTGCGAATCTGGTGCCCCCAGCCGACGTCAGTCTTGCCGGCTTCGAGTTTGTCGGCGGCGGCTTTTCTTTTGCGCATTTCTTCTTCATACAGGCGTGACTTCAACATTGTCATGGCTTCAGCACGGTTGCGGTGCTGCGAGCGGTCATTCTGACATTGCACGACGATACCGGACGGTATATGCGTGATGCGGATAGCTGAATCGGTTTTGTTGATGTGCTGGCCGCCTGCACCACTGGCGCGAAAGGTATCGACGCGCAAATCGGCCGGATTGATATCGATTTCTATGGAATCGTCAATTTCAGGGTACACATACAAACTGGCAAATGAGGTGTGTCGCCCACCCGACGAATCAAAAGGGCTTTTGCGCACCAGGCGATGCACGCCTGTTTCGGTGCGTAATAAACCGTAAGCGTAGTCTCCCGTGATTTTCAGCGAGGCGCTGCGAATTCCGGCCACATCGCCTTCAGTTTCTTCGAGTACTTCCACTTTGAAGCCCTTGATTTCGCAGTAGCGCAAGTATTGCCTGAGCAACATGCTGGCCCAGTCGCATGCTTCGGTGCCGCCCGCGCCGGCCTGTATATCAATAAAACAGTTATTAGCATCGGCCGGGTTGTTGAACATGCGGCGGAATTCAAGGCCGCTGACTTCCTGTTCTATGGCAACCAAATCGTTTTCGACTGAGATGAGCGTCTCTTCGTCATCCTCGCCTTTGGCCAGATCAAATAACTCGTGTCCGTCGATCAGTTGCTGCGCGATCCGATCCAGACTCAGTACAACGGATTCCAGGGTTTTGCGTTCCCGGCCCAAAGCTTGTGCTTTTTCCGCATCGTCCCAGATTTTCGGGTCTTCTAGTAAACCAATGATTTCTTCAAGCCGCGACGCCTTGGCATCGTAGTCAAAGATACCTCCGTAGTTCTTGAGCACGCATTTTCAGGTTGCTGATGTGGTTGGCAACGGCATTGATGCGTTCGGCTTCCATGAAAATTCCTTAACTTTGAAAAGGCAAAATTATACTGTGCAGCATCTTCTTGATGCTTGCCATCAAGAGGCATTTTTTGCCCATTTGGTGTCAGTAGGATTTTTTGCCTTTGCCAAATCGTCCATCTGGCGCAGATTTTCTTCGCCAGTAAAAATTTCCGCTATCATTGAAATTTCCCGCACCTGCATTTTTTATGGCTAAATATGTTTTCGTTACCGGTGGTGTCGTGTCCAGTCTGGGCAAAGGCATCGCTGCTGCAAGTTTGGGCGCGATTCTCGAATCGCGTGGCCTCAAAATCACGCATCTCAAGCTTGATCCTTATATCAACGTCGATCCCGGCACTATGTCGCCATTCCAGCATGGCGAGGTATTTGTTACCGAAGATGGCGCCGAAACCGATCTGGACCTCGGCCACTACGAGCGCTTCACCAGCGCGAAAATGGGTAAGCGCAACAACTTTACCACCGGCCAGATTTACGAGTCTGTTATAAAAAAAGAACGTCGTGGCGATTACTTAGGAAAGACTGTTCAAGTAATTCCTCACATAACAGATGAGATAAAGCAGTACATCAAACGCGGTGCCGAAGGTGCTGATGTGGCGATTGTCGAAGTCGGTGGCACGGTGGGTGATATTGAATCGTTGCCTTTCCTTGAAGCCATTCGCCAGATGGGCATTCAGGAAGGCAAAAATAACGCCTGTTACGTTCATCTCACATTAGTCCCCTGGATACCGACAGCGGGTGAACTGAAAACCAAACCCACCCAGCATTCGGTGAAGGAACTGCGCCAGATCGGTATTCAGCCCGATATCCTGCTCTGCCGTGCCGACCGGCCTTTGCCGGAAGACGAACGCGCAAAGATTGCGCTATTCACCAATGTGCAGCCGGAGGCCGTGATTTCTGCGCTCGACGCCACCAGCATTTACAAAATTCCCTCCATGCTGCACGACCAGATGCTGGATGAAATTGTGTGCCACAAGTTGGGCATCCTGGCCAAGGCGGCAGACCTTTCCGTGTGGAACAAGCTGATCGATGCGCTGGAACACCCGCAGGACGAAGTGAATATCGCCTTCGTCGGCAAGTATGTCGATCTCGCCGAATCCTATAAATCGTTGACTGAAGCGCTGGTGCACGCGGGCATCCACACGCGCAGCCGGGTCAAGGTGCATTACATTGATTCCGAAGCGCTGGAAAAGAACGGCTGCGATGCGCTGGCGGCGATGGATGCCATCCTGGTGCCTGGTGGTTTTGGCCGACGCGGCACCGAAGGCAAAATTGCGGCGATTCGCTATGCGCGTGAAAACAAGGTGCCGTACCTGGGCATATGCCTGGGTATGCAACTCGCGGTGATCGAGTTCGCCCGAAATGTGGCCGGACTTGCTGGCGCGCACAGCACAGAATTTGACACCGATAGCCCGCATCCGGTGATTGCGCTGATTACCGAATGGCTGGACCGCGAAGGTAAAATCGAACAGCGCGATGCTAATTCTGATTTGGGTGGCACCATGCGCCTTGGCGGCCAACAATGCCGCCTCAAGGAAGGTTCGCTGGCGCGGAAAATTTACGGGCACGATGTGATTATCGAACGTCATCGCCACCGCTTTGAGGTCAATGATGCCTATCTGCCGCGCCTGGAACAGGCCGGACTGATTGTTTCCGGCATTTCGGCCGAGGGCAATCCACTGTGCGAAATGATCGAATTGCCCGAGAACCAGCATCCGTGGTTCGTCGGCTGCCAGTTCCATCCCGAGTTCACTTCCAACCCGCGCATCGGCCATCCGCTGTTCATCGCTTACATAAAGTCGGCGCTGGCGACGCGGCGCGAAGCAAGTACCCTTGGGGTGCGGCAAGCAGCGAAGAAAACGCCATGAAACTCTGCCATTTCAACGCTGGTCTCGACCAGCCGCTGTTTCTTATTGCCGGCCCATGTGTGATTGAATCACGGCAAATGGCGCTGGATACGGCAGGGCGGTTGAAAGAAGTTTGTGCGGCGCTGGGGCTGAACTTTATTTACAAATCATCCTACGACAAAGCCAATCGCAGTTCCGGCAAGTCCTTTCGCGGATTGGGCATGGAGACCGGCCTGGCGATTCTTGCCGAGGTCAAACAACAGATCGGCGTACCGGTGTTAACCGACGTTCATGCTGAAGACGAAATTGCCGCTGTCGCCAGCGTGGTCGATGTGCTGCAAACGCCGGCTTTTCTCTGTCGCCAGACGGATTTCATTCAAGCGTGCGCCGCCTCCGGCAAGCCGGTGAATATCAAGAAGGGCCAGTTCCTCGCGCCGGGCGACATGAAGCAGGTGGTGCTCAAGGCCAAGGAAGCCTGTGGCGGTGCCGACAGCA